>CAMCPF010000142.1 GCA_945876515.1 Candidatus Kuenenia stuttgartensis | reverse complement strand
GCATCGCAGCCTTCACCACCCGGGGATCGAGCATGTCGGCCGGGGCCACGGCGGAGTCTACGAACAGCCGTCCGGCGTCCACCATCAGCGCCGCGCCACCCGCCACGACCGGGGCAGCGAAGCTCGTCCCGCCGATATTCGAAACGTAGTAGGTGCCCAAACCTTCCGTCGGATCGGTGCCCGACGTGTGACCGCCCGTGAGGCCGCCGTAGTAGGCCAGCGTCAGTTCATTGCCGGGGGCGGCAACGTCTACCGTGGGGCGGACGTCGGGGATCGTCACGTTGGTCGCGGGGTTGTAGAAGTCGCTCGGGCCGCGGCTCGAAAAGTTCGCCACCACGGAGAAGGGCGGGTTGAGGAGGTCGCCGGTGAGCGCCGCCACCGCCACGGTGTTGTAACCGGTCGCCGGCCCCCCGACCGTGTTGGCGTCGGGCCCTTCGTTGCCCGCGGCGACCACGTTCACGATGCCTCCTTCCAGCGCGAGCGCGTCGAGGGCGATCGTCTCGGTGAAGCGGGCTGCCGAGTCGCCGTAGCCCCAGCTGCTGTTGACCACGTCGGCTCGCCGCGTCACCCCGCTCGACTCGATGCCCGTGCGCATCGCGGTCACGTAGGGATAGAAGAAACTCTCGTCTGTGATGTCGAACGAGCCGGTGTAGTCCTCGCCGGGCGTGGGAATCCAGGCGGTGGCGACCGAGCCCGACCAGAGCTGGGTCGTCGGGGCCAGGCCCTCCTGGTAGGTGTAGATTCCGGCGCCGCCGATGGCCTGACCGACGAGCGTGGCATGCCAGTCGAACTGCCCGAGTTGGGTGCTGCCGCCGGCGACGATCACTGGATCGGCGATGAACTGCGAGACCCTGCCGACGAGCGTCTCGTGGCCGCTCCAGATGGCACCCGCTTCGACGTTGGCCACGACGGCCCGGCTGCCGCTGAAGCCGAGGCCGTAGAAGGTGCTGGCTCCGACCAGGTCGTTGACATAGACGCCGTTGAAGATCGACGTCCCGGAGTTGCTGCCGACGATGCCGCTGGCATCACTCGAAAGCAGCGCGACCATCACCGGCAGCAGGGCAACGAGCCCGGTGGGCGTCCCCCGCATGGTGCGCAGCCACGACCGACAGCCCGTCACGATTGCCGCCCCCCTGAAGGCGAACGAACGGAGCCGCACTCACGCGGCTCGTTGACCGCCTACCATCGAAGCCCGGCCGCCCGGTCTCTGACTCGGGTGCCCCGAACCCCGCGACCGCCTCGGGCGAGGTCAGGCCACTTCGACCGCCGGCTGCCGCAGGGCTCGGATCGTGTCAAGCGTCACGGGCCGCATGAGGTAGCCCGCCACGCCGGAGATCAGCGCCCGCTGCTCGTCTTCGATCGAGTACGAGTCGGAGACCACAAAGATGCCCGACCGCATGGCGTGGCCGATCCGGTCCAGCGAGACCGGCGAGCCCGACCGGAGCGGATCGACGTCGCCCTGCAGGACGTGGGGCGAAAGCATCTCCAGGAGATCGAAGCCCGACATGTCCGGGAGGTCGGAAGCAACCAGCCAGACATCGGCCCGGAACCGCCGGGCGAGCCTCACCGCCGACCGCCCGTCGACGCAGAAGTGGAGCCCCACCTCACCGGCCTGGGCAGCCTGCACGAAGTCGGCGTAGCGATCGCACGTGCCGTCCACGATGACGATCTCTCGGATGCCGGCCGACCGAAGCGACGAGCCTTCGCCCGAGTGGCTCCCGGTCAGTTCCTTCGCCAGACGATTGAGGGTGGTCATGCGAGTCTCTCCCGTGTCAGAGCGTGAATGATGAATCGAGGGTTGGTGAAGATTTCGGGGACGGTTCAGCGCCCGGAGGCCCATGCTGCAGATTCCCGAACGGCGGAGGCCGAAGCGGCAATCGGGGCACCGGCAGGCCTTGTCCAAGCAGCGGCCGGCCGGGCACCGACCGAACGGCCCGACATCGGCTGGGCGACGGCGATCATCCGGGGCTCGAGATCGGCCACGAGCAACGGCAACGCGACCTTCGAGTTGCGGAACAGTTCGCCATGGCGGTAGCTCGCCGCCCGGTCGCGGGCGGGCACTGACTGCCGGACGCTCGCCCGGATGCCGGACTTCACCGCATCGGCCACTGTGGCAGCCGTTGCATCACCACGCTCCCAGGCATCGACGCCAGTGACCGGTTCCATGTCACCCATGTCGGCGAGCCCGCCGATGATGCCGCCATCGACGATACCTTCAGCAGGGCAGTTGACTCCCGCGAGCGCGATCAACGCCGTCAGCGGAACGCTCCAGCCCAGAACCGAGAACTGAACCGAGAACTGAACCGAGAACTTCATGGGACACCTGTGGGATGAGAAGCAGAATCGAATGACGGAGAAGGAGTTCAGCCTGCCACCACGACCACGACGGCCGAGACCGCCAGCAGGAAACTCATGGCCAGCGACGTGAACGGACCGAACGACGAGAGGCGGTACATGGCTTTGCTTCCGCAGGCAGGAGATTGGAAAAAGGGGAGATCGGCGGGACTGGATTCAGCACAGACTCAGGGGACCCTCGCGTTTGCCGCACCCTTAGAGCAGCGACACGATCGAAAGAAAAAGCACGATCGGCATCGCACAGAACAGGACGTCGGCCTGTGTCAGTGCCCAGCCGCGACGGGCGGCCTGAACGGCCTCACGCGACGGATTCATGAGCGAACTCCTTTGCGACTGCGTTTCGCCTCCACGGAGTGGCTCCGCGGCGGCGTCTATGGACCAGCCCGAACAGAGGCTGGGGCGATTCGCACCACTGCAACCTCGCCCTCTTCCTCCCTATGCACTCGATGTGCCAAACCCGAGCCACACCACACGATATTTCTCCGGGTAGACGGAAGGCCTTGCCAGTATGGGACTTGCGCTCTGCTGCTTGGCCCTGCCGCTGGCCAGAGAGGCCAGGGCGCTGGTGCGAATCGCCCCAGCGATCATGCTCGCCGGCGACCTGCGGTGGAGCGAATCGCTCCACCCCGTTCCCTCTTCGGCGGAGCGGCTGCCGGTCAGGGGGCGGACAGCACCCGCTCGACGGCGGCGGGGTCAACACCCTCGACCAGTTCGACCCGGCCAATGGCGTCGGGCAGCACGAACCGCAGGCGTCCGTGGAGCGACTTCTTGTCGCGGCCCATGATGGTGATCAGCGTGGCGGGTTCGATCGCCCCGGCCGCTGCCGGGGTCGTCGGCAGCTGCAGGCTCGCGAGCAGTCTGTCCTGGCGGCCGACCACGGCCTCGTCGAGTCTGCCGAGCGTTGCGGCCAGTCGGGCGGCCCGGGCCATGCCGATCGCCACCGCCTCGCCGTGGAGGAGCCGGCCGTAGCCGGCCGCCGTCTCGTAGGCGTGGCCGAAGGTGTGGCCGTAGTTGAGGGCGGCCCTCAGGCCCGAGACTTCCCGCTCGTCTTGCTCCACCACCTGGGCCTTCAGGCTGGCCGAACGCTCCACGGCCCAGGCCAGGGCCTGCGGCTCCCGGGCCAGGAGTTCGGCGGCATGGCCCTCCAGCCAGGCGAAAAACGAGGCGTCAAGGATCATGCCGTATTTCACGACCTCGGCGAGCCCGCTGATGTATTCGCGGTCGGGAAGGGTGGCCAGCGTGTCGATGTCGGCCACGACGCCCCGGGGCTGCCAGAACGCCCCGACCAGGTTTTTCCCGGCCTCCAGGTTGATGCCCGTCTTACCCCCGATCGCGCTATCCACCTGGGCGACGAGGGTCGTGGGGACGTGCCAGACGGGGAGTCCGCGGGCGAAGGTGGCGGCCACGAAGCCGGCCAGATCGCCGACTACTCCCCCTCCAACGGCCACGATCTGCGTGCCGCGGTCGGCAGCCAGAGCGGCCAGTTCGGCCCACAGCCTGCCCGCCATCGGCACCCCCTTGGACGACTCGCCCGAGGGCACTTCGAGCGTGGTGGTCGCCGCGCCGGCGGCGGCCAGCGAGGCGGCAACGCGGGCGGCATGGGAGCCGGCGACGGCAGCGTCCGCGATCACAACTGCCCGCCGTGCGCCGTCCGCTGCCACGCGGCCGCCGACGGAATCGATCAGCCCGCTGCCGCAAGCGATCTCGTAGGAGCGGTCGGTCGCCTCGCCCGGCAGCCGGACGTGAATCGTGCGAACCGGGATCGTGCGAGCCGGGGGCGTGGCCACGGTCAGGTCACGCTTACCCGATCGAGATCGGCGGGGGTCACGGTGATCACGCGGGCAAAGCCGGTGTGCTGCCGGACGTAATCGAGTTCGGCGGCGTCGGCGGGGGCCGCGTGGAGCAGGGCCTCCGCCCGGGCCTTGTCGCCCGCCGACCAATCCTCGTAATCGGCCGGCCAGATGGTGTGCTGTTCGATGACCAGGGCTTCACGGTAAGGATCGAAGGCGTTTGCCACGGACGATGCTCCTCGGGCGGATCCTCGGGCAGGCCCGCGGGCCTGCGGCACGAAACCGACTATATATAGCGGGGCGAATAGATCGGGCCCAGCGGCTGTCGGCGACCAGCGTCGTGTCGCCGCCGCGCCCGCGTCCCCCGCACAGCCGCCCCCGTCGCATTCCCGCCTCCTGCAGCCGACCATGACCACCATCCGCCCCGGCACCGGCGCTTCCATCGGAACCCGCCTCGTGCTCGGCCTGGTCCTGCTCGCACTCGCCCTGGCGGCGTTCGCGGTCTGGTTTCAATGGGGGCAGACCAGGCGTTGCCTGAACTTCTACGGTCCCGCGGCGGCCCGGAGCATCCAGACCGCCCCGCGGGCGGAACTCTGGTCGCTCGCGGCTGACCGGGGGAGGGTGCGGGCGACATCGCGGCTCGACATCTCGCGGGCGCCGGGACTCGTCCACCTCCGCCGCGGCCTGATCGAAGACGTAAATTTTTCGTGGACCGTCGGCGTGCGCGTGGACTCCCAGACGGACGCGGACTCCGGTTCGGATGACGGCAGTGACCCGGCCGGCGGCCGCGAAGGCCGGCTGCCCCCGGGCAGCTGGGACGAAGCCATTGCCTTCTTCGCCACAGCCGACGCGGAGACCCCGGCGGCCGTGGTGGCCCTGGACCTCGCCAAGCCAGGCTTCGCGACGGTGGTCGGGCGGCCTGGACGGATCAGGCTCGGGCCGATCGCTCCCGGGCTGCGGAAGTGGATCGCGGCGACGAAAAGCGGGTTTGAGCCGCGGAAATCGGGCTTTTGACGGGGCCACGGCGGACCGTATCCTCCCCGCCCGCGCCCTTGCCCCGTTTCCACCCCGAGATCCCCACCATGCGATCCATCGCTGTCGCCAATCAAAAGGGCGGGGTCGGCAAGACGACGACGTCGGTCAACCTCGCGGTGGCCCTGTCGCGGGCCGGGCGGAGGGTGTGTCTTATCGATCTCGATCCGCAGGCCCACGCGACGCTCCACGTCGGCGTGGCCCCCGGGGGATCGGGAGTTTCGGCGTACGACGTGATCACCGGCGGCCGGCCGCTGGCCGATGCGATCGTTGACGTCAGCGACACCCTCGCGGTGGTGCCGTCGCACATCGACCTCTCCGCGGTCGAAATGGCGCTCGCCGGTCGGTCCGGTCGCGAGACGATCCTGCGAGACCGGATCGCGGCCGAGCCGCGGTTTGGCGGGCGTTCGGCCCAACCCCGTGTGGATCCCGGATCGAAGCGTGTGGATCCCGGACCGAAGTTGGATCAGCAGCCATTCGACTACCTCGTGGTCGACTGCCCGCCCTCCCTGGGCCTCTTGTCGCTCAACGCGATGGCGGCTGTGGGCGAGGTTTTGCTTCCCCTCCAGCCGCATTTTCTGGCCCTTCATGGGCTCAGCAAGCTGCTCGAGACGATCGAACTGGTCGCGGAGCACGTCAACCCGCGACTCCGGCTGCTGGGGGTGGCGCTCTGCATGTACGAGGCTGGGACGCGGCTGGCGAGTGAAATTGGCCGCGATGTGGACTCCTTCTTTTCCCAGGCAGAAGGGTCCCATTCCGCGTGGGCCGGCGGCCGGCTGTTCGCCACGAGAATCCGCCGCAACATCCGGCTGGCGGAAGCCCCGAGTTTCGGCCAGTCGATCTTCGACTACGCCCCGACCTCGCACGGCGCTGAAGACTATGCCGCGTTGGCCGCTGAGGTCGATCAGGCCGCCGTGGCCGTCGGCTCGCCGGTGCGACTGGTGGCCTGAGCAGGGTGGCTCGCAACGCCCGTCGGCCGGGACTCAGTCCGGCACGTTTCCGGGCCGTAGAGTTCCGGGAGCCACCAATACCGCGACTCCGACGGGTCCACCCCAGCCATGATCCCGGTCGAGTCGTAGTCGTCGGCCGCCACAAAGGCCGGGCCGCGCGATTCCGGTATTGGGCCGCGGGCCGCGTGGGCCGCAAACGGTCGCGGGGGTTGGAGCGGATTGATCCGAAGCATGATGGCCCGTGGGCTCGAATGCCGAACTCTTTCGAGCAGCAGCGGGCCGGAATGGACCGCCCCTGCTGTTCCGACGGAGTCTCTTGTCGGAAGCCCAGCCGGCGAAGCCCAGTTTTCCGGCAGGAATTCCGCGGAGACCCCGAGTTTGCCTTCGAACGAATGGGCAATCAAGGAAAACGAGGGGTTTTGGGGTAAGTTTGCTTTTTGTGCGGCTTTCAGGCCGGAAACTGCAGCCAACGGTACATTGCTTGGCATGATCTCTCGGGCAGATCGATTCTGGTATGGGGCGACCGGGGGGCCTTCGGCCCTCGGGGGACTTCGGTTTTTGGTCCTCTCGATCCCGTTCTTGATCCCGCTCGTGGCGGCGGCCAGCGTGCAAGCCGCCGACGGCCCGCGCGGCTTCCGGTCATTGGCCCCGGGAGTGCTCACCGTGATTCCGGCCGACGCGGCCGTGGACGACGCGATTCAGCGGGGCGCGCTCGTCGAGGTCACGAAGGGACAGCAATCGCTCGCCTGGGTGCCGAAGCGGGCGGCCCCCAACACCACCTTCGTCGAGCTCGCGCGGCGGCTGGAGTATCCCCGAGACATCTGGTGCCTCGAGTTCGCCTTCAAGCCGCCGCGGCAGATCGACGTCGATATCCCGGCCGGCGAAGGACGGATGCGGCGGGCCACCGTGTGGTATTTGGTGTATCGCGTCAAGAATGTGGGCGGCCGCCGACTCGTGATCGGCAAGAACGACGAAGGGCAGCCCGACCCTGCGCAGCGGGCCGTCGAAACCTTCGAGAAGCCCGTCCGGTTTCTCCCCCACTTCGTGCTCGAAAGCCGCGAGGGGCTGGCGGACGACGAAGGTCTCTCCTCCTATCGCGCCTACCTCGATCGGCTCGTGCCCTCCGCGATGGACGCCATCCGGCTCCGTGAGGATCCATCCCGGCAGTTTCTGGACAGTGCCGCGATGTCGGCTTCCGACATCCCCCCTGGCGAGGAGCGCTGGGGCGTGGCGATCTGGGAGGCCGTGGATCCGCGGATCGATTACTTCTCGATCTACGTCGGCGGACTGACCAATGCGATCCGCTGGCGGCCGCGGCCCGGCGCCGCCATCGGCCCCGACGACCCTCCCGGCCAGCACATCGAGCAGACGCTCGAAAGCCTGCGGCTGGATTTCTGGAGGCCGGGCGATGCGGCGGG
>CAMCPF010000141.1 GCA_945876515.1 Candidatus Kuenenia stuttgartensis | reverse complement strand
GAACCGTGAGCTGCAGAACACACTCGCCGACCTGGTGCGGAGCTTCCGTGGCGGTGTGCCCCCCGACGACGGTCGCCGCGGCCTCAAGGGGGAGTATTTTTCAGGCGGCAACTTCGACCGCAACGCGGGGCTGGTCTTCGAGCGGATCGATCCGGGGGTGAACTTCGACTTCGGCGTCGAGGGGCCCGACCCGGAGATGTTCCGGCCCCACCGGTTTTCGATCCGCTGGACGGGCACGCTCCTGGCGCCGGAGACGGGCAGCTACGAGATCGTGGTCCGCACCGAGCACGCCGTGCGGCTGCGGCTCAACCAGTCGTGGTACGAACTGCCCTTCCTCGACGGCTGGGTGAAGTCGGGCGCCGACAACGAGTACCGCGGCAGCGTGTTCCTGCTCGGCGGACGGCCCTATCCGCTGTCGCTCGAGTTTTCGAAGGCGAACCAGGGGGTGGACAGTCAGCAGCATCCGCCGGCCGGCCACGCGGCGATCGCGCTCTTGTGGAAGCCGCCGTACGGCGTCCTCGAAACGGTGCCCGAGCGGTGCCTGTCGCCGCAGGAGGGCCAGCCCGTGTTCGTGCCCACGACGCCCTTCCCGCCCGACGACCGTAGCATCGGCTACGACCGGGGCACGAGCGTCTCGCCGGAGTGGTTTGCGGCCGCGACCGCCGTGGCCCAGGAGACCGCCGACCATGTGGTGGCCCACCTGGAGCACCTCGCCCACGTGAAGCGGGACGCCCCGGACCGGGCCGAGAAGCTGCGGGCCTTCTGCGGCACCTTCGCCGAGCGGGCCTTTCGCCATCCGCTCACCGCCGAACTCAGATCGCTCGTGGTGGACCGCCCCTTCGCCGACGCACCCGACCTCGACACGGCGGTCAAGCGGTCGGTGCTGCTCGCGCTCCAGTCGCCGCGATTCCTGTTCCGCGAGCCGGCGACGGGGGCCGCCGACCCGTACGTGGTCGCCGCCCGGCTCTCCTACGGCCTGTGCGACTCGCTGCCCGACGGCGCGCTCTGGGATGCAGCAGGCCGCAAGCAGCTCGGTCGGCCCGACGAGGTGGCGTTCCACGCCCAGCGGCTGCTCGCCGACCGCCGCACGCAGGCCAAGCTCCGCGACTTCCTGCTCCACTGGCTCCGCGTCACCGAGCCCAAGGAGATCATCAAGGACTCGTCGCAACACGCCGAGTTCACGCCGGAGGTCATGGCCGACCTGCGGACGAGCCTCCTGCTCGCGGTGGACGAGGCGCTCGACGGCCGTAGCGACGGCTTCCGCCGCCTGCTCACCGCCGAAGAGGTGTGGCTGAGCGGCCGGCTGGCCCCGCTCTACGGGGCGATGCTCTGGCCCAACGCCCCCTTCCGACCGGTGCGGATCGACGACGGCCGCCGCGCCGGCGTGATCACCCATCCCTACCTGATGAGCCTGCTGGCCTACGCAGACGCCTCGTCGCCGATCCACCGGGGCGTGTTCCTGGCCCGCGGCGTGCTCGGCAACGTGCTGAAGCCGCCGCAGGAGGCGATCGCTCCCTTCGCGGCCGACACGCACCCCGACCTCACCACCCGCGAGCGGGTCACGCTCCAGACCGAGGCGGTCGCCTGCCAGACCTGCCACACCATGATCAACCCACTGGGCTTCGCGCTGGAGGAGTTCGATGCGATCGGCCGCTACCGGGCCGAGGAGCGACACGGCGACGCCGTCAGGCCGATCGATGCGACCGGCTCCTACCAGCCCCGCGAGGGGCCGGAGGCGACCTTCCGCGGGGGCCGGGAACTGGCCGCCTACGTGGTCGACAGCCCCGACGCCCGCGAGGCCTTCGTCCAGCAGCTGTTTCACGCCCTCGTCCGGCAGCCCGTGCGGGCCTGGGGCCCGGAAACCCTGCCCCGCCTGACCGGGTCGTTCGGCGATTCCGGCTGCGACATCCGCCGCCTGGCGGTCGATATCATGAAGGTGGCCTGCTTCCCGCCGAATCCCGCCTCCGACGAGCCGGGGGTCGGGGGAAGTCGAGGCGAGTAGGGAGGGCTGTCCCTTCCGAAGCCGAGGCTTTCACCGCCCCCGGCGGTTCGTGCACAAGACACGGAGACTCCCCCATGACCCAGCGACTCACCCGTCGGAAACTCCTCGAGCGGCTCGGGATCGGCTCGGCCGTGCTCCCCTTCCTCGGCAATCTGCCGAGCCTGGCCGCCGCGGCCACCGGGCCGAAACAGCGGCTGGTGATCGTCTTCACCCCTGACGGCACGGTGAAGAAAAACTTCTGGCCCGAGGGGGAGGGGTCGTTCGCCGACCGCGAACTGCCCCCGATCCTCCAGCCGCTCACGCCCTACAAGGGCCGGCTGCTCACGCTCAAGGGCGTGCACAACAAGGTTCGGGGCGACGGTGACGGCCACATGCGGGGCATCGGCTGCCTGCTGACGGGGATCGAGCTCTTCCCCGGCAACATCCAGGGCGGCGGTGAGACGCCGGCCGGCTGGGCCAGCGGCCGCTCGATCGACCAGGAGATCCGCGGCTTCCTCCAGAGCCGGCCCGAGACGACCACGCGGTTCGGCTCGCTCGAGTACGGCGTGCTGGTGCCCAATCGGGCCGACACCTGGACGCGGATGGTCTACGCCGGGGCAAACAAGCCCGTGACGCCCGTCGACGACCCCTACCAGATGTTCGACAAGCTCTACGGCCAGAGCCGCGATCGGGAGAGCCTGAAGAGCGTGCTCGACGAGATCCACGAGGACCTGGCCGCGGTCTCGGCCTCGCTGCCCGCCGAGGACCGCCGGATCCTGGAGGAGCACGCGGCGCTCGTGCGGGGCTTCGAGCAGGAACTGGCGGCCCACCGCGAGGTGGTGGCCCACGCCGTGCCCACGCTCGAGCAGGGCATCCTCGATGAGAACGACCACATGCCGCGGGTCAGCCGGATGCAGATCGAGTTGGTCGTGGCGGCCCTGGCGGCCGACTTCACGCGGGTGGCCACGCTCCAATACACCAACTCCGTCGGTGAGCCGCGGATGAAGTGGCTGGGCATCGACGAGGGCCAGCACGGCCTCTCCCACGAGCCCAACTCCAACGCCGCCGCCCAGGAGAAGCTCACGAAGATCAACATCTGGTACGCCGGCGAGATCGCCCACCTCGCCCAGCGGCTGGCCGAGACGCCCGAGCCCGGCGGCTCGGGCTCGATGCTGGACCACACCACCATCCTCTGGACGAACGAGCTCGGCGAAGGCAACTCCCACTCCCACGAGGACATCCCCTGGCTCTTGGTCGGCGGCGGCCTCGGCTTCCAGACGGGCCGGGCCCTGCAGTTCCCCGGCGTGTCGCACAACCGGCTGCTCGTCTCACTGGCCCGGGCGATGGGCCACCACTCGCTGACCCGCTTCGGCAACCCCGACTACTGCGGCGAAGGCCCGCTCGCGGGGCTGGCCTGAGCTGCGCGGGCGTTTTCGCCGGGGCCGGCGGTCGGGCATACTCGTGCTATCCCATCTCCACCCCGAGGAGCCCTTGCATGCGTCGTGCCTTCCAACTTGTGTGCCTGTTCACCTTGACGGCGCTCGTTTCGCTGACGTCCGCCCTCGCCGCGCCGGCCGGCAAGCAGGTTTACACCGACCCAGCGGCCGCCGATGCCGACTTCCCCTTCCAGGGCGAGTACGAGGGCGTGGTGAAGCACGAGGCTGGCGAGGCGAAATACGGCGTGCAGGTGGTGGCCCTGGGCGACGGAAAGTTCGACGCGGTCGCCTATCCCGGCGGCCTGCCAGGCGCCGGCTGGACGCCCCCGGACAAGATCACGGGAAGCGGTGTGCGCGAGGGAGAGCTCGTGAAGCTCGAGGGCGTGGACCTCGGCGGCGCAAAGCGCAAGGGCGAGATCCGGGGCGGGTCGCTCGTGGTGCTCGACGATGCCGGCTCCGCGATCGCCACGCTGCCGAAGGTCGAGCGGAAGAGCCCCACGCTCGGGGCCGCCCCGCCCGCGGGCGCGGTCGTGATCTTCGACGGCACTGGCCCCATTGACGAGACCCAGACGCTCGTGAACCCGAAGCTCACCGACGACGGCCTCTTGATGCAGGGCGTGGCCACGAAGCAGGAGTTTGGCGACGCCACGTGGCACGTCGAGTTTCTGCTGCCCTACCAGCCCACGGCCCGGGGCCAGGGCCGGGGCAACAGCGGGGCCTACTTCCAGGGCCGCTACGAGGTACAGATGCTCGACAGCTTCGGCCTCGAGGGCAAGAACAACGAGTGCGGCGGGATCTATTCGGTGGCCGCCCCGAGCGTGAACATGTGCCTGCCGCCGCTCTCGTGGCAGACCTACGACGTCGAGGTGACGTCGCCGAAGTACGAGGGCGACAAGAAGGTGAAGGAGGCGCGGCTCACCGTCCGCCACAACGGCGTGTTGATTCACGACGACGTCGAGGTGCCGAAGGTCACGCCCGCCGGCCGCGACGGCAAGGACAAGACGGTCGGGCCGCTCTACCTCCAGGACCATGGCAACCCGGTGCGGTATCGCAACATCTGGGTCCTGCCCAAGTCGTGAGCCGCGTTGCACCGCCAGTCGCGCAGGTCCGGATCCAAGGTGAGGCTCTCGCGGAAGTCGCCCGGGCCGCCGGGGCGCTCCGGTCCGCCCGCAGGGTGCTCGTCACCGGCCTGCTCGACGCGTCCGCCGACGCGGTCACGGCCGCCTGCGATGTGGCCGAGGCGCTCGGCGCCGCCATCGACACCGGCATGGCGGACCTTGCCAGCCCGCTGGGGCCGGTCGTCACGCGGGCCGGCGGAATCACCGCCGACCCGGAGGAACTCCGCGACCGAGCCGACCTCGTGGTGGCGTGGTTCTGTGATCCCGAGACCCAACGCCCCGGCTTTCGTGAGGCGTTTCTCGCTCCGCCGCTCGCGAGCAGGCAGCCGCGGCGAGTGCTCGCCGTCGGCCCCGAGCCTGTCACCGGCGCGAGCGCTCAGCTGTCGCCGGGGCGCGAGGCGGCCGTGGATCTGGCCCGGCTCCTGCACGCGATGCTGCTCGGCCACGACCCGCGCCGCGACAACCCAGCCGCAGCCGGCCTCGGCGCTGACGCTCGCGAACTCATCGCGGCGATCCAGGCCGCGACCTGCGTGGGATTTGTCACCGCTCGTGCCGACGACCCGCTCGGCCTAGCGGCCTGGGCCACGCGGCTGCTCGTGCGGGCGATCGCCCACGAACGGCCCGCGTTCGAGGTGCCGCTCGACGAGCCCTGGTGCGGCCGAGGGGGCGGTCCCGCTGCGGCAGACGTGCTCACCTGGCGGTATGGCGCCGCCGGCGGCATCGCCCGCGCCGACCGACTGGGGGCGAGCTTCCGACCGGCGGAGTGCACGGCCGAAGCGATGATTGTGCGGGGTGAGGTCGACGTGGTGCTCGCAGTGGGCGACCTGCCGGCGGCGGTCGAGGCGGCGATCGTCTCACGCTCCGGTGAACTCGTCGTCGTGCGGATCGACGACCATGCCACCGCGGCCGCCTCACTCGCGGCCCTGCTCGAGGCGGTGCGGCAGCACCCCGGCTCGGGGGCCGCGCGATGAAGGACCGGCCCGGCGATCATCACCGCTTCGTGCTTGCGGGCGGCACGCTCCACGACCCCGCCCACGGCCGCGACGGTGTGGTGGCCGACCTCTGGGTCGAGGATGGAAAGATCGTGGCTCAGCCCGCCGATGCTGCAGCCTTTGCCAGAGTCGATGCGCGAGGCCTGGTGGTGATGCCCGGCGGCGTCGACCTCCACAGCCACGTGGCCGGCCCGAAGGTGGCCCACGGCCGGCGGATTGCGCCGCACCTGGCCCGCGGCCGCCGGGGCCAAGCGCCGGCCGCCGTGCCCACGATCCACGCCACCGGTGCCCTCTACGCGGCACTCGGCTACACGACCGTGTTCGACGCCGCGATCGCCACCGCGGCAGCGGGCATCGCCCACGCCGAGCTCGCCGAACTGCCGATCCTCGACAAAGGCATCTATCTCCTCGCTGCCGACCAGACCGACGTGCTCGCGGCGGCGATCCGTGATGACCGCGGTGAGCTCCGCCGGCTCGTGTCCACCGCGATCGAGGTGGGCCGTGGCTGGGCCGTGAAGGTGGCCAACCCCGGCGGGCCGGCCTTCTGGAAGCGGGGCCGCCGGGGCGACCATCACGATCTCGACACGCCGCTCCCGGGCGAGTCGCTCACACCCCGCGTCCTGCTCGAGCGACTCGCCGAGGTCGTCACCGACCTCGCCCTGCCCCACCCGCTCCATGTCCACACCGCGAACCTCGGCCTGCCCGGCAACTGGCGGACGCTCCTGGAGACGATGAAGTCGCTCGTCGGCCGCCGCGCTCACCTGGCCCACGTGCAGTTCCACAGCTATTCCGGCGGCCAGCTCGACGAGGGATCTTTCGGCTCGGGCGTGGCGCCGGTCGTCGAGTTCTTCAACGCCTCCCCGGACCTCACGCTCGACGTCGGCCAGGTGCTCTTCGGAGGCACGGTGGCGATGACGGGCGATTCGGCCGCCGCCGAGCACTTGGCCCACGCCACGGGCGTGCCGCTGGTCTCGCACGACCTTCATCTCGAAGGGGGCTGCGGCGTGCTCCCGATCGCCTACAAGGAGAAGAACCTGATCCATGCCTGGCAGTGGGCGATCGGCCTGGAGTGGTTTCTGAGCGTGGCCGACCCCTGGCGGCTGGCGCTCTCGACCGACCACCCCAACGGCGCGCACTTCACGGCCTACCCGCACCTGATGCGGCTCCTGGGCGATGCCGCCTTCCGCCGCGAGGCGCTCGACCGCATCCATCCCAGGGTGCGCAGCCGCAGCCCGCTGCGGGGGTTCGACCGCGAGTACACGCTGCAGGAGTTGTGCATCGTGACACGGGCCGCGCCGGCCCGGATCGCGGGCCTCACGAACAAGGGCCACCTCGGGATCGGCGCCGACGCCGACATCGCCTGCTATCGACCGAGCCGCGATCTGGCGGCGATGTTCGCGATGCCCGCGAAGGTGTTCAAGGCGGGCGTGCTGGTGACGGAGGACGGCCAGCTGCGGGCCACGCCCGCCGGCCAGACGCTCACCGCGACGCCCCGCGGCTGACCGCAGCGAGCAGTCCGGCCGCGAACCTTGCCGCGGAAAACTCGGTCGCCGCCCGGGCGGCCCCGGCCGCACCGAACCGCCGGGCAAGCTCGGCGTCCTCCAGGATCCCGAAGGCCCGCCGCGGAAACTCACTTTCGGGCACCGCCGGCACGATCCGGCCTGTCTCACCGTCGATGATCAACTCCCGCGCCGGGTCGCTCTCCACCGCGACCGCAGGCACCCCGCGGGCCATGCCGTCGAGCAGCACACCACCGATGGCGACCTCCCCCGATTGCCAGACGAGCGCCACCTCCCCGAGCAGGTCCTCGATCGCGTCGCAGTCGGGCACGATGAACAGCCGCTCGGCGAGCTCCTGGGCCCGGGCCCGGCGGCGGAGCTGGTCAAGCAGCGGGCCCGCGCCCACGAGCACGTGCTGGAGATCCTTGCGAACCACGCCGAGCTGATCGATCGCCCACAACAGCCGCGTCAGCCGCGCGGCCGGCTCGAGCGGCGCGACGCAGAGCGTCCAGTGCTTCGC
>CAMCPF010000140.1 GCA_945876515.1 Candidatus Kuenenia stuttgartensis | reverse complement strand
GTCGGCCGGGGCCGCAAGGCTCAGGACACGCGGCAGAAGCTCAAGGCCGCGAGTGCCCGCCGCGACATTGAAATCGCCCTCCGCGGGCGTTCCCGCGGAGGGCGATGAGGGGGCGTCGGGCTGTGGCGTCGCTGCGGCGGTTCACTCCGCGGCTACGAGCTCGCCGGCGGGAATGTCGGTGGAATCCTCCGGGTGCCAGAGGGGCATGCCCCGCTGGATCCGCTCGGCGAGGATGTCGATCTTCTCCCGCGAGCCGGCCGGGGCATGGGTGGGCACGAACTCGGAGGTGGTCACGGGCTCGAAGTTCTCGTCGTGGCCATACAACTCGATGATTTCGAAGACATTGCGGATCCGGGTCATCGACACGAAGCAGCTCCTTTGGGTGTGAGGGCAGGTTGGCGCAGCCATCGCGCCGGCGGCACCCCCGCCGGGCATGGCTGTTTGGTTCCCGTGAACGCGCAGCGCAGGCTGCCGGTCAACCGAGTTCCCCGGGAAAATCCGGATGGGAACAGCAGGTGGCGAGCCATCGCGAACGCCCGCTGACGAGGCGGCTTTGGGAACCGCGGCGGGCGAAGGCGTTCTTGGTGAACCATCGCATTATGGATCCGCGTTCATGCAAGTCAAACAATTCTGCAGCTCGGTTTTGCGACCGGAAAAACCGCCAATCTTCGCCAGCGATTGCCGCGGTGATCGCGGCGCAAGTACGCTTGACCCATTCCCCCGGGCTCGCAGGTGCGGCCGAAGCCGCCCGCCCATCGGGGTGGGCCGTGGGCGGCTCGGGCTCAGGCCCGGCGGCCGCCGCAACCGATGCCGCAGCTCACCGGATCGCTCACCAGCTACCCCGCCCGGGTCTCGTTCGTCGCCTACGTGGTCACGATCCTCGTCGGGGGCGGCCTGCTCCCGCTCCCGATCGCCCGGCAGGCCGACCGGCCGCCCATCTCGCTCGTGGATGGACTGTTCACCGCCACGAGCGCCTGCTGCGTGACCGGGCTGACCGTCCGGAGCACCGCCGGCGACTTCTCCCCCTTCGGCCAGGGTGTGATCCTGACGCTGATCCAGCTCGGTGGCCTGGGCATCATGACGATCACCACGCTCGCCGCCTTCCATCTGGGCGGTCAGGCCACGCTTCGCCAGCGGGCGGTCGTGGCCGACACGCTGGGCGTCAAGTCGGGCCGGGATCTCCGCTGGGTCGGCCGGACCGTGCTTGCAACCGTGATCGTGGCGGAGGCGACCGGCTTCCTCCTGCTGCTCGCGTCGTCCTGGGGGACGGCGCCGGCCCCGGAGGTCGCCTGGCGGTCACTGTTCCACTCGGTGTCGGCCTTCTGCAATGCGGGCTTCGCGCTGCACGACGCCAACCTGATGCCCGACGCGGCCAACGTCGCACTCAACCTCGTGATCTGCGGGCTGATCATCGTCGGTGGTATCGGCTTCCCGGTGATCATCGACGTCACCCAGCGGCTCCGGCGGCCGCGGGACGTCTGGCAGCGGCTCTCGATCCAGTCGAAGCTGATGCTGATCGGCACCGCCGGGCTGCTCGCCCTGGGGGCGGTCTCGTTCTGGGCGCTGGAGTGGGACGAGGCGCTCGCCGAGCAGCCCGTCGGGACACGCATCCTGATGGGTTTGTTCCACTCCACCACGTGCCGAACGGCCGGGTTCAACACCGTCGACTACGGCACGCTCGCCAGTTCGACCCTGTTCCTCACGGTCATCCTGATGGCGGTCGGCGCCGGTCCCTGCTCCACGGCCGGGGGCTTCAAGGTGAGTACGCTCATGACGCTGCTGGTGAGCTCCTGGTCGAGCTTCCGCGGACTGCCGCGGGCCAACATCTTCCGCCGGACCATCCCGGCCACCGCCGTACGTCGGGCCACCGCGACGGCGCTGCTCTTCGGGGCAGTGGCGACCGTGGCCTTGGTCGCGCTGCTGGTGGTCGAATCCCGCAACCCGACCTCGGACCGGCCGCGCTGGTTTCTCGAGTCGCTGTTCGAATGCATCTCCGCCCTGGCCACGGTGGGCCTGTCCACCGGGATCACGCCGCTGCTCTCCGATCCCGGCAAGATCGTGCTCATCGTGCTCATGCTCGGGGGCCGGCTCGGCCCGATCTCCGCCGCGGTGGCGCTCAGCCGCCAGCGCACGCCCTACCAACCCGAATATCTCGAGGAGGAGCCGCTCGTCGGCTGATCGACCGTGAAAGTGACCAAGCGATTCGTGATGCTCGGCATGGGCACCTTCGGCACGGCCCTGGCCCGCAAGCTCGCGGCGAACGGCTGCCAGGTGATCGGGGTCGACTCCCGCCGCGAGCGGCTCGAGGCGGTCAAGAACGAGATCCATGAGTGCGTGATCGGCGACTGTACCGATCGCGAGGTCCTCGAGAATCTCCCCCTGCGCGACGTCTCGGCGGTCTTCATCTCGCTCGGGGAGACGATCTCGCTCTCGCTGCTGGCCACGCTCCACGTCAAGGAGCTCGGGGCCCGGCAGGTGGTCGTCAAGGGAGTCACCAAGGAACACGGCAAGATCCTCGAACACCTCGGCGTGGACCGCGTTGTCTTTCCGGAGGAGGAAGTGGCCCGCCAGCTGGCCGACAAGATGACGTGGCCCAACGTGCTTGATTTCCTGCCGATCGATCCCGACTACAGCGTGGCCGAAGTGGCGATGCCTGCCTCGCTCTCGGGCAAGACGCTCGCGGAGGCCAACCTTCGGACCGCGATCGGCGTGCACGTGATGGGGATCAAGGACGTGCTCAGCGGCAAGTTCGAAATGTTTCCCGACGGCCGCCGCAAGCTGCTCGACGACCAGGTGCTCCTCGTCGTGGGCCGGGCCGAGGAGCTCCAGGCCCTGCGCGAACTGCCCTGAGCGGGCTGCGGCGGGGCTGAGAGTTACCCATGCCCCATCGCCGGACGCTCACTGCGGGCATCCTGCCCTACGCTCGCTCCATGCCAGCTGCGCTCTCGCCATCCTGGCTTCGCTTGCCGCCAAGGCCGGCTCCGGGGCACGGGCAATCCTCAGCAGTCCATGGTGGCGCCGGATAGCAAGTCGCTGGCCTGGCCTACTGCCCCGGGGGGCCGGGGGGGAGCATGATCTCGATCTCGCCCGGCGGCGGCGGGGTGTCGGACGGCTTCGCGGCGGCGTTCGGGTCGAAGGCGGGTGTGTCGGTGCCGGTGCGGGCCACCAGATCGGAGGTGAGCGAGAGGGGCTCGCCGCCGGCCGGCCGCAACTCCAGCTTGTTCACGCCCCAGGTGCCGCGGGTCTTTTTGCCCTCGACGACGACCATTCCCTTGCCCTTCGAGCCCTTGGCCTCGAACTCCAGGCGGGCGATTCCGTCGGTCTCATTGGCTGTGCCGCGGACGGTCCGGGAGCATTCGACGGGCTTGCCGAGCAGCTCGGTGACCCGCTCGTTGGCCGTCACCTCCTGAGCCGCCTCGACCGCGAGGGGATGCTCGGCGAGCCGGCCGCAGCCGGCGGCCAGGACGATGCCGATCAACAGGGCGACGCGAACCATGGCGGGCCTCCATGCACGGGGATGGTTGAAGAACCGGAACGAAGCGTCGGGCCGGGGGTCAGGAGCCCTTGGCGTCGTGGGCCCGACACCAGGCGATCTTCTCGGCCGTGGTCGTGGGGACCGGGCCTGCCGGCGCCGCGGCCTTGGCCTGCTTCACGAAGGGCTCCGGGGCCGGTTCCGCGGCGGGCTCGGCCTCCACGGCCGCGGGCTCGGCCGCCGGAGCTGCCTTTTTCGCCCGGGCGGCGGCCAGGATGTCGGCGGTGGAGAGCTTGGCGGCCGGCTTTCCTTCGGCTGGGGCTGCGGCCGTGCCTGCGGCCTTCCCGCGAGCGGCGGCCAGGATGTCGGCGGTGGAAGGCCGCTTGCCGGCCGCAGGGGCCGCTTTTGCGGTGGCGGGCTTGGCGGCGGCCGCAGGCTTGGCCGCGGCTGGCTTCGCCGCCTTCGGCTTCGGTTCGGCCGCCGGCTTCGGCAGTGGCTTGGGCACGATCTTGAGCGCCGTCGGATCGATGTCGTACCAGCCGACGTTGTTGAACTGGTCGAACTCCACCAGGCAGCGGCCGTTCATATTGACCGTCTTCACGATGCCGGTGGCTTGAGCGAACCGAGCGAGCTCGGGCGCGGGCGAGTCGATCACGACGTACTTGTCGGTCCAGTCGGCCTTGAGTCGCTCGATGGCTTCGAACATGGGCGATCGTGGGGGAGGGGGAACCGAGGGGCGGACGGTTTCGGCCCCTGAAATGTGATCGATCGGGCCGCAGGCCGCAAGCCGCTTGCCCCGTGCCGCCGGGAGGCTCACGACGGCCGGTCGGGCTCCGTTCCCACGACCGCCTCGAGGCCGGCCGGCCCGATCCGGTAGGCCCAGCGGACGGTCGCCGGCGGCGGCCCGGCAGCGTCGGCCGTCACCCGCTCCCAGCCGCGGCCGTTGTCGTAGGTCGAGCCCAGCCAGCCGCCCGGTTCCACGACGCGGGCGGCCGCCTCGAACAGGAGCGTCTCGGGCCGCTCCGGGCAAGCCACCACCGAGAGTGAGAAGTGCGACCGCCCCGCCAGGCCCACGCCGAGCACGGCCGGCCGCCCACCGGCGGCGACGAGCGACACCTCGACGAGCGCGGGCGACCTGGGCCAGCGGGCGTCGCCGCCCTGGTCGTCGGCTCCCTCGCGCGAGCGCCAGACGCGGCCGCCGTCCAGAAGCACCACATGCTCCCAGCGGTCGCCCGCCCAGGTGAAGGTCACGCTCGTCGAGCCGGCGTGCAGGCAAAGCGGCGACTTGTCGGCGGGGGTGGCCAGGGCTCGGTTCTCGGGGAAGGTGGCCGCGGTTGGGCCACCCGTGGGCCGCTCCGGGCCACGACGGCCGCGCGAGGCTGGCCACGGTAGCATAGGCCCTCGCCGCTCCCCGGTGGCGGCCCGTGTCGGGAGCCCTCCATGGAACCGCGTCGTTCGCTCGGCTGGCCGATCCTGCTCGGGGTCGTGCTGATCGGTTCGCTCGTGGCCCTCACTGTCGGCTGGGTGCTCGTGAGCATCGCCGCAGCCCTCGGGTCGAGCAATGCGGCCTTCTACTGGGCGGTGCTCGGCGTGGGGGTGGCGCTGCTCGTGGTGGTGCTCGCCGGGGTGATCGTCTATCTCGCGCTGACCGTCAAGGCGATCGCCCTCTCCCAGCGGCAGAGCAACTTCATCGACAGCGTGACGCACGAACTCAAGAGCCCGCTGGCCTCGCTCAAGCTCTATCTTCAGACCCTCACCCGCCGGAGCGTGCCGGCCGAGCAGCAGGCCGACTTTCATCGGTTCATGCTCCAGGACGTGGAGCGGCTCGACGGGCTCATCGACCACCTGCTCGACGCCGCCCGCACGCTCCACCGCCGGCCGAGCGCCACCGAAGACGTCACCGAGCTGGGGCCTTTGCTCGAGAGCGTGCGGGCCGCCGTCACCCAGCGGCACGCGGCGGCGGAGGATTGCGTCCGGATCGACTGTGGTCCCGGCCTCGCGGTCAAGGGACGGGAGACCGACGTGGAGATCGTGTTCCGCAATCTGATCGACAACGCCGTCAAGTATTCGCTCCCCGAGCCCGCGGTCGAGGTGACCGCGGCGGCCGCCAACGGGCGGGTGACGGTGCGGGTGGCCGACAACGGTCCGGGCATTCCGCTGGCCCGGCGGACAGCCGTCTTCCACCGGTTCGTTCGACTCGGCAGCGAGCTCGAGCGGAGCACCCCCGGCACGGGCCTGGGGCTCTTCCTCGTGCGGTCGCTCGTCAAGCAACTGCGGGGCAAGGTCTCGGCCAAGGGGCGAATCGGCCAGCCGGGCAGCATCTTCGAGGTGGAGTTGCCGGCAGCAGCCCAGGCTCCATAATCCGCCCATGCACCCAGCCACACCGCCTGCTCCGCCGCCCGACCTCGTGCCGATCCGCCGGGTGCTCGTGAGCGTGTTCGACAAGACCGGCCTCGAGCGGCTCGCGGCCGCCCTGAAGACGGCCGGCGTCGAGGTGGTCAGCACAGGCGGCACCGCCCGGGCGCTCGCGGCCCACGGCCTGGCTGTCACCGACATCTCGTCCGTGACCGGCTTTCCGGAGGTGCTCGACGGCCGGGTCAAGACGCTCCACCCCCACGTGTTCGCCGGGATCCTGGCCCGGGCCGACCGCCCGGACGACCAGGCTGTCTTGGCGGAGCACGGGATCGGCCGGTTCGACGCGGTGATCGTGAACCTCTACGCCTTCGAGGCGGCGGTGGCGCGGCCCGACTGCCTGCCCCACGAGGCGATCGAGCTGATCGACATCGGCGGCCCGAGCCTGGTGCGGGCCGCGGCGAAGAACCACGCCTTCACGGCGATCGTGACCGACCCCGACCAATACGACGACCTGATCGCCGCGCTGGCCGGCGGCGGCACGACCCTCGTGGGCCGCAAGCTGCTCGCGGCCCGGGCCTTCGAGCGAACGGCCGCCTACGATGCCGCGATCGCCCGCTGGATGGCCCGTCACGCCGGGCTCGTGGCCACGGGGTCCGCGAGCGGGGCGGCAGCCGCCGCGTCTGGCTGCGATGACGATCCGCCGCTGCCGGCCCGGATGTCGCTCGACCTCGAGCAGCGGCTGGCCCTCCGCTATGGCGAAAACCCGCACCAGTCGGCGGCGCTGTTTGCCCCGGTGGGTACCCATCTCGGCCTGGCGGGGCTGCGGCAACTCGCCGGCAAGGAGCTCTCCTACAACAACCTGCTCGATCTCGACGCCGCCACGCGGCTGGCAGGCCTGCTCCAGGATCCGGCCGCGGTCGTGATCAAGCACACGAACCCCTGCGGCGCCGCCTCGGCCGCCAGCGTCGCCGAGGCGGTCGCCACGGCGATGGCCGCCGATCCCACGAGCGCGTTCGGCTCGATCGTGGCGGTGAACCGGACCTTCGACCTCGCCTGCGCTGAGGTGCTCACCGCGCCGGGCCTGTTCGTGGAGGTGGTGGCGGCCCCGGCCTTCGAGCCGGCCGCGGTCGAGTTGCTCACGACCAAGCCCGCCTGGAAGGCCAGCGTGCGGCTGGTGGAGATGCCGGCCGGCGATCCCTGGGAGCCGACCGCCGGCCTCGAACTGCGCAGCGTGGCCGGCGCGTTTCTGGCCCAGCGTCCAGACGAGATCTGCGACGACCCGGCCACCTGGCGGGTGGTCACCACGCTCGCGCCGCCGGCCGACCTCACGCCCGCGCTCGACTTCGCCTTCACGATCGTGCGGCGGCTGACGAGCAACGCGATCGCCGTCTGCAGGGGCACGAGCCTGGCAGGCGCCGGCACCGGCCAGACGAGCCGGGTCGATGCGGTGCGGCTCGCGCTCGAGAAGGCGGGGGAGCGGGCCCGCGGGGGCGTGCTCGCCTCCGACGCCTTTTTTCCCTTTCCCGACTCGATCGAGCTGATCGCGCGGGCCGGGATCGCGGCGATCGTGCAGCCGGGTGGCTCGAAGCGGGATCCCGAGGTGATCGCCGCCGCCGAGGCAGCCGGGATTCCGATGGTGTTCACATCGCGGCGGCACTTTCGCCACTGAGCGGCGTCAGGGCATCGCGGCCGAGTCGCCGGCGGAGGCGGTGAACAGGCTCACGTAGACCTCGGGA
>CAMCPF010000139.1 GCA_945876515.1 Candidatus Kuenenia stuttgartensis | reverse complement strand
ACGCCCGGGTGTTCCACCCCGGCAACGCGATCATCGCCGTCTCCGGCGACTTCGACGAGCGGGAGATGCTCGCCACACTGGAGCAGGCACTCGCCGGCTGGGAGCGGGGCGAGCTGGCGCCTGACCCAATCCCGCCCGCGGCCACACTCGCGGCCGGCATGTATCACGTGCCGAAGGCGATCCCGCAGGGGAAGGTGCTGATCGGTCGGCGGTCGATTCATCGGGACGATCCAGACGCGATCCCGCTGTTGGTGCTCAACGAGATCTTGGGCGGCGGCGGGTTCACCAGCCGGCTGATGCAGCAGGTTCGCAGCAACGAGGGGCTCGCCTACTCGGTGCGGTCGGTGCTGCAGCCACGGGTGGACTACCCGGGCGACTTCAAGGCCGGCTTCGAGAGCAAGAACGCGACCGTGGCGCTCGCCACCAAGATCGTGATGGACGAGATCCGCCGGATCCGCGACGAGCCGGTGCCGGAGGAGGAACTCGAAACCGCACGGCTGAGCCTGGTCGAGACGCTGCCACGCCGATTCGAGAGCAAGCCGGCGATGCTCGCGGTGTTCGTCAATGACGAGTGGACGAAGCGACCGGCGGGCTTCTGGCAGGCGTTTCGCGAGCGGGTCGAGGCGGTCGCCCCGGCCGACATCCAGCGGGTGGCCCGCAAACACCTCGACCCCGACTCGATGGCGATCCTGGTGGTGGGCGACTGGGAGGCGATCGCCGCGGGAGACCTGGAAAAGCGGGCCAGCATGAAGGAGTTCTTCGGCGGCAAGGTGACCCACCTGCCGCTGCGGGATCCGCTCACGCTCGAGCCGCTGCCGGCGGAAGGCGAAACTCCAAGTGGTCCCGGGCGTTGAATCACTTGACGCCTTGGCGTGAGCAAGACACGAACCACCCTCGGGAGGCCCCTGCCATGAGACACACCCTGCACCTGTCGGGATTCGGATCCTTGATCGCCACGGCGGTCGTGGCCTGCCTGGTGGCGTCCGCGATGGCCCAGCCGCCAGAGCCCCCGACGGGTAGACCATTTCCGCCGCACGGCGACCCGCTGCGGCGGGCGCTCGACACCAACGGCGACCACGAACTCGACGCCGACGAGATCTCGAAGGCCGCCGGAGCGCTCGCGACGCTCGACGCCAACGAAGACGGTCGGATCACCCGCGACGAGCTTTTCCCGCGGCCTCCGGCCGGCGGCCCGGGCCGCGGCCCCGGCGATCGTGGCGGCGAAGGCCGGCCCGGTCCGCAGGGCGACGGCGGCGGGCCGCCGCGGGAGCGTGGTCCGGGTGCGCCACCGCCGCCGCCGCGGGAAGGCGAAGGCTTCCGCCCGCCGCCGGGCCCCGATCCCGAGCGGTTCGTCGAGCGAGCGATGTCGTTCGACGGCGACGGCGACGGCAAGCTTGATCGGGCCGAACTGGGCAAGTTCGCCGAGGAGATGATGGGCCGGATGCGGCCGCGGGATCCGGAGCGGTTCCGTCGCGAGCCGCCGCCGCGGCCCGCACGCAGCGAAGGCGATGCCGGACGCGAGCGGCCGGAGCAGTCACGCCGGCCCGAAGGCGACGCAGGCCCCGAGCGGCCGCGGCGGCCTTTCGGAGACGAAGAGCGGCCACGGGATTCCGCCGGCGGGCAACGTGACGAGACCTGACTCGAGGCGGCCGGGATCCGGGGTATTCTCTCTGCATGCCCCTGCCCGCCCTCCCGCTGCCCGCCCGCCCCGCCGAGGCGCACGCGCTCGCCGTCGCCGCCAGCCTGCCCGGCGAGCGGATCGCCTGCACGACCATCGGCCGCGGCCAGGCGGCGGTGAGCCTGGCCCGTGAGCGGCCCACTGCGTGCGTGACGGCTTGGTTTCTGGACCTCCATCAGCGGGATGCCGCGGCCGCGACCTGGGACGACGCCCCGGCGAATCTCGCGGCCCCCTGCACGGCCGACCTGCCGCCGGGCCCCTATGACCTGGCCGTCGTGCCCTTGGTGAAGGGAGGCGAGGCCGAGCTCTCCCGCGACCTTCTCCAGCAGGCCTTCCACGCGCTCGCTCCCGGAGGCCGGCTCGTGGCCGCGGTAGACAACGCCCGCGACACCTGGCTGCGGGAGCAGCTGGCGGCCACGGGCGAGACGGTTCGCGTGCGGCCGGCCGCCGACGCCGACGCGATCGCCTACGTGGTGGAGAAGACCGGCGAGGCCCACAAGCTTCGCGACTTCACCTGCCGGTTCAAGTTTCGCGACCGCGAGCGGCTGCTCGAGGCGGTGTCGCGGCCAGGCGTGTTCGCCCACCGGCGGATCGACCCCGGCGCCCGCCACCTGCTCAACGCGGTGGACGTGGCCCCGGAGACCCGCGTGCTCGACATCGGCTGCGGCTCGGGCTGCGTGGCCCTCGGGATCGCGGCCCGCGACCCCTCCGTGGTCGTGCACGCCTTCGACTCATCGGCCCGGGCCGTCGAGTGCACCAGGCTCGGCGCGAAGCTCAACGACCTGGCCAACGTGAGCGTGGCGCTCGAGGCCGATGGGAAGGTTCCCGATCGCGGGGCCTGGGATCTCGCGCTGGCCAACCCGCCGTACTACGCCGACTTCGCGATCGCGGAGAAGTTCGTGGAGGCTGCGCGGCTGGCGCTCGTGCCCGGAGGCACGCTGCTCGTCATCACGAAGCAGCCCGCCTGGTACATGGAGCACCTGCCGCGGATGTGGACGGGCGTCGCCCAGGAAATGGTGAAGAGCTACCACCTCGTCGAGGCCGTCCGGCCGGCGTGAGCGGGCTCCAGGTGGAGACCGCGAGGGGCGAGGCCCAGGCCAATCGAGCGGCGTAGAAAACCGAGCGCAGGCAGGATGCCGGAGCGAGGTTTTCTCCGAGCGAGCGGAAGGCAGGATGCCTGAAGCAAGCGTCCGCGAGATGGCATGGGCCTCGCCCCGAGCCGCCCCGGGTCGCTCCACCTCACACCACCCGGGCGATCACGCACTTGAGGTATTCCCCTTCCAGGCAGCTGGTGCTCACGGGATGGTCGGCGGCGGCGCCGCGGACCTCGAGCAACTGGAGCGTGCGGCCGGCCCGTTGGGACACGCCGGCGAGCATCTGCAGAAAGTCCTCGCGGCTCACCGAGCCGGAGCAGGAGCAGGTGACCAGGATCCCGCCCGGCTCGAGCAGGTCGCAGGCCACGCGGTTGATCCGGTGGTATGCCCGCAGGGCGTCGTCGAGGCTGGCCCGGCTGCGGGCGAACTTGGGGGGATCGAGCACCACCATCCCGAAGCGCTCGCCGGCCGCGGCCAGGGCGTCGAGTTTCTCGAAGGCGTCGGCCGTCTCGGCGGTGACGATCGCCACGCCGTTGAGCGCGGCATTGGCCTCGATGAGCGCCGTCGCCTTGGCGCTCGTGTCCACCGCCAACACGCTGGCGGCCCGGCCCGCCACGGCACAGGCCAGCGCGAAGCCGCCGGAGTAGGAGAACATGTCGAGCACCCGGCGGCCGCGGGCATACGCCGCCGCCGCTTGCCGGTTGTCACGCTGGTCGAGGTAGAAGCCGGTCTTCTGCCCCTCGGCGAGATCGACGCCGAACCGCAGGCCGTGCTCCATCACGAATACCGGGCCGGCGGGCTCCGCGCCCCGCAACACCCGGTCAGGCAGATGCAGCCCCTCGAGCTTCGAGAGCCCGCGCTCGGCGCCCCGCAGGAGGATCCCCCGCGGCGCCACGAGCGACTCGAGCGTGTCGGCGATCGCATCCACCCTTCTCGCCATGGCCAGGGCCGTCACCTGCACGGCTAGGTAGTCGCCATACCGATCGACGATCAGCCCGGAGAGGTCGTCTCCCTCGCTGTTCACGAGCCGACAGCCGCCGGCCGGGTCGTCGAACCCGAGCGACGTCCGCAGAGCCACCGCCGCCGCCAGCCGGCTTCGCCAGAGGCCGTCGTCGAGGGGCACGGCCGCGTCGAAGGCATAGAGCCTGACCCGCAGCCGGCTCTGGGAGTTCCACAGGCCGCGGGCCACGAACTTCCCGTCGTGGGTGATGAGATCGACCACGTCGCCATCGGCAAGCTCGCCTTCGACGCGGTCGATGGCCGAGTCGAGCACCCAGGGATGCCGCCCGAAGAAGGGCCGCGCCCGGCGGGGCTTGAGGATCGCCGTGCCGGTCGGCAGCCCGTCAGGCATGCACGACCTGCTTCGCAGGCCCCGGGCCCACGTGGGGCGCGGGCAGGAGGTCGCTGCCGGCCTCGGTCCGCACCCGGCGGGCCTCCTGCTTGGCCTTGCGGGCGTCGTTCCGCTTCACGCTCGCGGCGAACAGGGCGCCCAGCGGGCCCGCCAGCAGGGCCGGCAGGAACACGAGATTGCCCACCAGGGCGATCGTGAGCATCGAGAGCATCATGTAGCCGAACCGCTGCGTCGGTCCAAAGGGCGAGAGCGAGAACACCGACAGGCCGATCCCGATCACGCCCCAGCTCTGGTACATCGCCCGGGCACAGCCCTTGTAGGCGAGCATCGTGGCCTGCTTGCGGTCGAGGCCGTCGGAGATGCCGCGGCGGAACCAGAGCATGAAGTGCACGACGTCGTCCACGGTCACGCCCAGGGCGACGCTGGGAGCCATCACGGTACCGATGTCGATCAGGAGCGAGCCCGATCCGAAGGTCTTCAGAAACGAGTTGCCCCAGCCCATGCCGCCGAAGACAAGCACCGCCGGAAAGGCGGCCGGCAACAGGAGCACGAGCCCGGCCGAGGCTGCCCGACAGAGCAGGATCATCACGGCCACGATGATCAGGAAGTCCCAGACGAAGCCCACCTGAAGGCCGTCGAGCAGGGAGTGTTGGGCCTTGTAGACCAGCGGCACCAGGCCCGTGTAGTCGATCGCCACACCCTCGATGCCCTCCGCCTCGAGACCGGCGAGGATCGGGGCGATCTCCTTCTGCAGGTCGGCCTTGAAGAGGGCGTAGTCAACTTCCTGAACGGCGCTGACGCGGGCGCTGATCCGCCACAGTTCCTCGTCGCGGGTTCGGGTCGGCACCGGCGGCGGCACCGGCGGCGAGAGGAGCCCCAGTTGCATGCCCACGTCGGCGACGAAGTCCTGCTTGGGCGGCTCGGGCAGCGGCCCGATCGGCTCCTCCACCTCGGCCTCACGGAGGTAGTCCCCGTCGAGAAACTCCTCGCGGTGACGGGCCAGGGCCCGCGCCAGCGTGCCCTCGCGCACGCCCTTGTTCACGCCGAAGACCTTGGCGAACACGCCGCCTCCGGAGGGCACGTCGATCCCGCGGCTGAAGGTGACGGTGGAGAGAGAACTGCCAACTTCCTCGAGGCCGGCGATCTTCTCTTGGATCCGCTCGACGAGTTCCATCCGCTCGCGGAAGTCGAGCGTGCAGGCGTCTTCGTCGATCCGGACGAGGATCTCCATCGGCACCAGGGGCCCGAGGTGCTTTTCCAGCCACTTGTAGTCGGTCCGGATCCGGGCGTTGGGGGAGAACAGCCGCATCAGCTGCACGCTGCTCTCCACGCGGGTCATGCCGTAGCCCACTCCCGCCATCACGAGCACGCAGGCGGCGGTCGCAAAGGCATGGTGGTCGGTGATCCAGTGGCCCACCTTCCACCACGGGCTCAGCTCGATCGGCCGCCAGTTGGCGTCGCCCTCGCCCTCCGCCGCGGCCCCGAGTTTCAGCCGGGGAGGGAACAACTCGAGGATCGTGGGCATCAGGGTGATGATCACGAGGAAGCTCACCACCACGCCCGCCGCCGAGAAGATGCCGAACATCCGGATCGGCACGAGTTCGCTGACGGCCAGGGTCGCCAGGCCCACGGCGGTGGTGCCGGTGGCCAGCGAGAGCGGCAGGAGCGCGTGGTGCACGGCCCGGCCGGCCGCGCCTTCCTGCACGCCCGTCTCGGCAAGTTGGTCGCGGTAGTAGTTGGCCAGGTGGATCGCGCCCGAGGTCGTGGCCACGTAGACCAGCGAGGGCATCGTCAGCAGGATCGCGTCCACGGGATAGCCCGAGTACCAGACGATCGCCAGGCTGGCGAACATGCTGTACACGCCCGAGGCCAGCACGATCGCCACCAGAGCCTTGCTCTTCAGGCTCCACCAGCTGACGAAGAACCCCACCACGAGCGACAGCCCGAACAGGATCGTGACGCTCGTCTGGCCGGCCTTGTCGATCGACACGTTGTCCACCGGCGGCCCGCCCATGTGGATGTCCTGCTCGCGGATGCCGCACTCGTCGATGGCGACGGAGCGGATCTGGTCGATCGCCCCGTGGAGGTTGGCCCGGGCGGCGTCGGAGAGGGTGAGCACCAGGCAGGTCTGGCGGGCGTCGAGGTCGTCCCGCTCGGAGCCGGGCTTCACGCCGGCGGGGGCCGGCCCCACGAGGGCCCCGGTCAGCCGGCGGACGGCCTCTTCGCGGTCGAGGTTGAGCGGCTCGCTCGTCATCCGCTCGATGGCCCGAGGGCCGGTCTGGGCGGTCTTGAAGTACAGCGGCCGCTCGATCCGGGCCGCCTCCTCGGGCGGCGGGAGCAGTTTGTTGGCCAGGAGTTCCAGCCGCGGGTCGGCCATGGTGCAGCCGTCCCAGGAGACGAGGACGAACTCCTCACCCTGGAAGTGCTGCCGAAAGAACTTGTAGGTCTGGGTCTCGGGGTATTCCGGGGGCAGCCAGCCCTTCACGTCGTTGCGGTTGTTGCCCTTCGCCTTGATGGCACCCACCAATACGAGGGGGAGCAAAAAGACGAGAACCGCGAGGATCGCAACGCTGTACCGCTTGTAAAAGTCGCCTGAATGCTGCGTCATGGAAGCGTTCGCGGGCGGCCCGGGAGCACCGTGCTGGAGGGCGGAGACTAGAACCCTACAGGGGCTTTCGGGGCCAGTCCATATCGTTCAGCCCGCCGCCAGACGGTTTTTGGCCGCCATCCCATGCCGTAAGTGTTGTGCGGGGAACAGTTTGCGTCTCTCGCAAGGTTTCCGTAGCCGGCACCAGCAGCACCCGGGAACAGCCCAAAACCCGCCCTCCAGTGGATGTCACGACCCTTTGGCGAGCTCGCTCGACCGAAAACCGGCCGTTTGGTGGGCTCCGTCACAGAATGGCCGCCGGGCCGATTGGCCGCAGCGGCAGAGGGCCACCGCCCGCTTCCCCGTTGGCAGCCGGAACTCACCCCCCTGGTGGTCGATCACCCGGAAGGCCGGCGTGCTGCCATCCACGGCGTCGGGCAGTTCCACCACCAAAGGCCCGTCCTCCCGGCAACGGAGCGTGACGCAGCCCGTTTTGGCCCACCTGGAGCCACCAGGCTCGGCGGGGCTGTGTGGCTGACTGGATTCGCTCACGGCCCACCTCCCGCGTCCGTGGCCGGCGGGCTTGCCGCCCCGTCAGCCTCTGCGCCTCCCTTGGCGATCGGCTCTTGAATCACGAGCCGAACCAGCGCGGTCCGCTGCGGGGGCTGACCACCTGCCTGGCGAGCGGGCTTGCCGTCGGCCACATCGGCCGCCCGGGCCGCTTCTTCCCCTGCCACCAGCCGTCGCCCATCAGCCCTCGTGACGCCGGCCGCCGCCAGAAGGGCCTCGAGGCCGGCCGGCGGGCCGCTGAGCTCCAGGTTGTAGGCACCTGCCTTGTCCGCCCCAGCTTCGTCGGCCCGGTCGTCGATCG
>CAMCPF010000138.1 GCA_945876515.1 Candidatus Kuenenia stuttgartensis | reverse complement strand
TCGTAGGAGGCGGGGTGGATGATGCCGGGCCCGGGGCCTTCCACGCCCGGGCCGGGGTGGTGAAGCATGGCGGCTGGGAGCAGGACGTTGGTGTGGGGCGTGGCGGTCGGCCGGAGTTGGGCCAGACCCGTAAACGGCGAGTTGGCCGGGATGTGGCAGCCGGTCAAGGCGGCCGCCAGGGACATCCCCACGAAGCCGGGCAAGCGTCGGACGGTCATCGGCTCGAGCCTCCAGGGCGTAGATCCGGCATGGGCCGGAAGCCCCCCGATCCGTACACTCGCGGCGTCGTGCCGGAAGGTCGGACGGGAGGCGGTGGTCCTCACCGCACATCCATCGACCTTCCGGGGCCCGTTCCTTTGGCAAAATCGGAATAGTCAGCCCGATCACGATGATCGTCATCCCTTCAAGCCGGCCCAGTTTGCCAACCCGATGGACCTGGCTCGTCCTGGTGGCCGCGGCGTTGTGCCTGGTTGCCGGCCCGGCTTCAGACCGGGGCCGCGGCCAGGAGGCGCGGCCGCCGGCGAGCGTCTACAGCCGCGCGGCGCGGACGGCGGCGGCGACCGCGGGCAAGGTGGCCAAGGCCGCCAAGGCAGGGGGGGACGCCGAGGCGATGCCGGGTGCCGACGCCGACGCGGCGGCCCAGGCCGAGCGGATCGTGGCCAGCAGCCTGGCGACCATCGGTCGGGCCGAGTCGGTGTCGATCAAGCTGCGGCAGCGGGTCCGGATCGGAGATCGTGTCCTCGTCGGAACCGGCCGCTACCTCCAGGCGGGGCAGGGGGAGGAGCAGCGGTTTCGCTTCGAGACCACGCTGACCTGTGAGTCGCGGGCGTTCGGGATTGAGCCGGAATCATTCGAAGTCACGGAGGTGAGCGACGGTCTGTTCTGCTGGCTCCACCAGCGCAACGGCCCCGATCCGGCGCTGCTGTACCGGATCGATATCCAGCGTCTGCGGGGCAGGCTCACGGAGCTGGGTGTCGCCGACCCCAGCGACGCGGCCCCGTACCTCGGCGGCCTGCAGCGGACCCTCTGGTGGGTCCGGCAGTGGTTCCGCTTCGCCGCGGCCGTTCCCGGCGAGATCGACGGCCTGCCCGTCTGGATCGTGGAAGGCCGCTGGCCTCCGGCAACGCTCGTATCGATGCTCCCGCAGCTAAAAGAGGCCGAGAAGCGACCGGGCGGCATCCAACCGGAGGACCTTCCCGATGGCATGCCCTGGCTCGTCCGCCTGGCGGTGGGGCGGAGCGATCTGCTGCCTCAACGGCTCGAGTTTCTGGCGATTCCGGGTGAGCGGCCCGTGTCGGCCGGGCCTCCCGATGTGATCATGGCGATCGAGTTCCTCGAGATCGAGGTCGGAGCCGCCGTCGATGCGACCGCCTTCTACTACCAGCCGGCGACGGAGGAAGTGATCGACCTGACCGGCGTGGTGGTCAAGACGTTGACGCCGATGCGGCCCTGAAGCCGGGGGCCGCCACGAGCCGGAGGGCGGCGTCCATGGCGGCCAGCATGCCGGACGCGTCGGCCTTGCCGCGGCCCACGATGTCGAAGCCGGTGCCGTGCGCGACGCTCGTCCGCACGAGCGGCAGGCCGAGCGTGATGTTGACCGCGCGGTGCATCCCCAGCAGCTTGATCGGGATGTGGCCCTGGTCGTGGTAGAGGGCGACCACTCCGTCGAACTCGCCGGCCACGGCCCGGACGAAGAGCGTGTCGGCCGGGAGCGGCCCGGTGGCGGCCAGTCCGGCCGCGGCGAGTCGGCCGACGGCCGGGGCCACGAGCCTCGCCTCCTCGTCGCCGAACAAGCCCCCTTCGCCGCCGTGCGGGTTGAGCGCCGCGACCGCGATGCGCGGCGGGCGGCCGAGCAGTGCGGCGAGACCGTGGTGAAGCCGGCGGCCGGCCGCGACGATCCGGTCGGCCGAAAGGCGGTCGAGGGCGTTCCGCAGCGACTCGTGCAGCGTGGCATGTACCACGCCCAGCCCGCCCGGCGAGCTGTCGCGAGCCGGCAGCCAGAGCATCATGGAGGCGGCGTCGTCGGGCATCCCGCAGGCGCGGGCGAGCAGTTCGGTGTGGCCGGGTACGTCGTAACCCGCCGCATGCAGAGCCTCCTTGTGGAGCGGTCCGGTGACGATGGCGGCGGCTCGGCCGGAGCGCGCGGCCGCGGCCGCCCACTCGACCGCCCGTGCGGCCGCCTCGCCGCCGGCCGCCGAGATCGTGGCGTCGGGAATGGCGCCCGGGTCGATGGCCGATCCGGGCGGCTCGATTACGAGCAGTTCCCCGGCCGCCGAGGGCCGCGGATCGTCGCCGCGCACCACGACGACGGGCGGTGGCGCAAAGCCGCGGCGGCTCAGGACACTGGCCAGCATGCCCGCGTCGGCGACCACCCGGAACCGGGCGCGGTCGTGAGCCGCAGCGGCCCAGGCTGCGGCCACGATCTCGGGGCCGATGCCGGCGGGATCGCCGCAGGTGAGGAGGACGACGGGCGGTGCTGCCCGGTCATGCGGGTCATGGGCGGGGGAGTGGTCTGCCATCGCCACAGCATACGGCCGGCGTGGGCAGGCTATAACGTCATGGTCGGAGGCATGGTTCGGCAGCGGGTGCCGCAGCCAGCCCCGTCATGACGCCGCCCGCGGTCCTCCGCCACCATGGAAAAGACATTCGCCCGTGCCGCCCTGTTCGCCGTCGCCCTGTTGGCGGCCACGGCCGGTCTCGGCCTGTGGATGGGCGACCAACACGACGCGACCGATCCGGCCGCGCTCCGCTGGGGTACGGTGCATCGCCTCTCCGGAATGTTGACGGCGCTGGTCGTCCTCTTGGTCAACAGCATCTCCGTGACGTATTTCATCGGAACCGGCCGCTGGTGTCGCGAAGTGGTCGAGACGTATGGGCTCGATGCCGCCCTCGTCAGTCGCAGCAAGCAACTCAAACGGGGGGCGTTTCCGTTCGCCGTGATCGGGATGCTGGCGATGGTGGGCATCGTCGCGCTCGGAGGCGCGGCCGACCCGGGAGGCGGGCTCGCGGCGGGCAGCCGGGAGTGGGCGACCTGGCACCTCGTCGGCGGCATCGGCCTGGCGGCGGTGATCGCCTGGTGTTTTCAGGCGCAACTACCGGCGATCCGCGGCCAGCACGCCCTGATCGACGAGGTGATGGTCGCGGTGCGGCGGGAGCGCACGACGCGTGGGCTCGACGTCGTCGCTTGAACTCAGAGCGGCGGCCTGGGGACCGCGGCCGGGAGCCCACCGTGATCGTGCAGCGAGTGGCCGTGTGACGACCGTTCGGCCACGGTGATGCCCCACGCCATGGCCAACCCGAGTGCGAGTGCCGTGGTCAGCAGCAGTCGGTCGTGCGTGTGAAACTGCACTTCGGGCAGCAGGTCGGCGGCGGCGATGCACACGAACGCGCCCCCGGCGACGGCCAGCGCGACCCCGAGCACGGCCGCCTGCTGCCCGCCGAACAGCGGCAGGCTCACGAGAAACGAGATCGCCCCGAGCGGTACGACCAGGGCGTAGGCGACCGTCGCGGCCAGGCGGAGGCCACGGGAAGCTCCCGCCTCGGTCATGAGCGCGGCGATGATCGCGGCGTCGAGCGGCTTGTGGAGCAGGATCGCGAGAAACGTGGCCACGCCCGCCAGCGGCCCGGCGCCGTGGGCCGCGTCGGCGCCGACCGACGCGGCGAGCGCCGCCCCGTCGGCCAGGCTGTGAAGCGCGAGGCCGGCGAACGCGCCGCACCAGGCCCACGGGCCGCGGGCCGAGGCGGCAGGTGCCCGGTGGGCGTGGTGGTGATGGTCGGGCTGGTGGCCGTCGGCGCCGTGTCCATGGTCGCAGGCCGAGTCGGCGGCGTGGTGGGCGTGGCCGTGAAAGGCCCGCTCCAGGAGAAACATGGCCACGAAGCCCGCCAGGGCCCAGCCCATCGTGGTGTCGACGTCGCCGTCGAGTTCGAGGGCGGCGTGCGGAAGCAGGTGGAGCAGGCCGACGCCCAGCAGCACCCCGCCGGTGAATGAGAGCAGCACCTGCATGGTGCGGTGTCCGAGCGAAAGAAAGGCCACGGACGACCCCCCCGCGATCGCCGCCAGGGCGATGAGCAGCAGATAGACCCCGAGCGAGGCGGCGGAGGGGACGGTGGCCGGCGGCGCGGCCGCGAACAGGTTCATCGGGGGCCCCGGAGGTGAGAGAGGGTCATGATCCCCTGTGCCGTTCGCCGGGGCAAGGATCATGGTCCGTCCGGCCGGCTGGCCCGCCGCACGCTAGCGGCGATACTGCCACTGTGGCTGCTGCCACTGCTGGTAGGGCCTCGCGGCCTGCTCCATCTGTTGCCGAGCGGTCGCCAGTTTCTCGGTCCAGGCCGCGTCGCCTGCGGCCAGTGCACCGAGCGCCAGGGCCAGGGCGTAGGTCAGGAGGTTGGGCCAGAGCACCGGGCCGTGGAACTTCAGCGCCGTCCCAAATGACTTCTTGAACTTGGGCCCGAACATCCCCAGTTTCACGCTCCAAATCTCGTCGAGCACGAGGTGCGTCAGGAAGCCGAGCACGACGGCGCTCGAAACGAAGTAGCGGCGCAGCGGCTCCTCGGAGGCGAAGGCCAGAAACGTCACCTGTCCGGCGATCGCCGCCGCCGGCAGGCTGTGGAACATGCCGCGGTGGACCGCATAGTTCTTGAGCAGCCACGACATGCCGAAACGGATGGCCAGATAGATGGCGGCGCCCGCCACGATGATGGCCTCGAGCGGCAGGCCGGTCTGCTGAAACCGGTGGATCATCATCATGGGCACGACGGCGGCGGCGAAGGCCACGCTCTCCCGCAGCGGGATGCCCGGCCCGCTGTCGAGGTCGGGCATCATGCCGGCCACGCTGCACAGGCCGGCCCCGAGCGCACACGTCATGGGGTGCATGTCGCCGACGTACCAGGCGGCCAGGCCGTAGCCGGCGCCCACGATCGACGAACCGGTAATGTGCACGCGGAATCCGGGCACGGAGCAGTCATCCCCCATGCGGCCTCGCGCAGACCGGATTCCCTTCCGGCCCTGCCGATGCCGCTTCTGCCCGAGCCGGGGCCAGGGCCCCGGTCCGGGTAGACGCATCGTCCATATCGTCAGTTCGGGGGCCAGGCGTCAGAAACTGGGGCACTGGCTCCCCTGCACTGCCGGAACGGTGCGGTCGGCAGTTCTTGGGGGTCTGTTCAAGCCTCAGGGGACCGCCCTGCCGGCCTGGGAGGCTTGGGTAGTTTGATGGTCCCGCGAGCCAGCAGGGGCTTGCGGCGGCTGGGAGGGATGGGGTGACTGCGGTGCTTGCAGTGGTTCGCCTCGATCCAATGGTTACGGGTTTTTTGCCGGCTCGATCTGCCCTTCGCCCGCCGGGAGATCGGGCCTACACTCCGCGCCGAGAGCGGCAGCAACACCCCGGAGGCGGCTCGGGAGATGGCGATCGAAGGCTACGACCTCGTGATGCTGGGCATCCTCGCGGTTGCCGCGGTGCTCGGCTACTTCAAAGGCATGGTTTGGCAACTGGCCTGGATCGCGGGCATTGCCGCCAGCGCGGCGGTCGCCCTGCGGTTCGGCGGTCCGCTGGCCCCGTTCTTCGGCAGCCAGGCTCCGTGGAACCGGCTTGTGGCGATGCTCGCGCTCTACGTCGCGACATCGCTCGGCGTCTGGCTCTCCTTCAGCGTCGTCTCGGGGCTGATCAAGACCGTTCAGCTTTCTTCCTTCGACCATCAGTTGGGCCTCCTGCTCGGCCTGGCCAAGGGCCTGCTGCTGTGCGTGGTGGTGACGTTCTTCTCCGTCACGCTCGCCCCTGGCTACCGCGATCAGATCGTGGGCAGCCGCAGCGGCAGGCTCGTGGCCGAGCTGATCGTGCGGGCCGACCAGGTGCTCCCCCCTGACGTCGTCGAGACGGTCAAGCCGTTCGTGGATCGCTTTCAGGACGAGCTGCGGAAGCCCGCCGGCATGATGCCGCCGCCGCAGGCGGCCGGCCCCGCCGCGTCACCGCTGCAGGCGATGTGGGAAGGGGTCCAATCGGCGGCGGCCTGGACCGGCACGGGGCAGGGGGGAGCCGCCGGGTTCGGTGCCCAGCCCGCCGGTGGCGCCGCGCCGGCCTGGCAGCCGTTGCCCCCAGGACACCCGGCGGCACCACCCGCGCAACCGGCCCGTCCGGCGACCAGCGGCTTTTCGAATCGACCGGGCTTCGAGCAGGCGCCGCCGGGTCAGTTTCCGGTGGGCGCGCAGACTCCGCTGCCCATCCGCTGACCTGCCATCGGGCGCCAGGGGCCGACGCGACCAGCTGCGTTCCGCACCGTGAGCGGCGGCGACTTGTCGGCCGTGGGCGGCAGGCAGGTCAAGGGCTCAAGGCCGCGTGGACCGGCAGGGCAGGAGCGGCGTTTGCGTCCTGGAAAAAAGGCTCGAACGCAGGGAGGCGGAACCGGACATAAGAGACATTATCGGACGTTGGGGAGAGGGGCGGTTTCGCAGGCTTCAGCTATCCTGACCCCATGTCTCAGCCCCCTGCTGCCGCCACGCTCGCCGACCTCGTCGCAGCCGTAGCCCGGTTTCGCGATGCCCGCGATTGGGCGCAGTTTCACACGCCCAAGAACCTGGCCGCGGCGACGGCCATCGAGGCGGCTGAACTCCAGGAGCGATTTCTCTGGAAGACCGACGCCGAGGTCGATCAGGATCTGGCCGACGCGGCCAAGCGGACCCTTGTGGCCGACGAGATCGCCGACGTCGTGATGTTTGCCATGCTCCTCGCCGACCGGCTCGGCATCGACCTGGCCGAGGCGGTTTCCGCCAAACTCGCCGCCAATGAGGAGAAATACCCCGTTGAGCTCGCCCGCGGCAACGCCCGCAAATACACGGAACTAGGTGGCGGCTGAGCCGGCCAGTCCGGCCATTCAGCGAATCAACGGCTCCGCAAACGCCCGTAGGCCCCGAACCTGATCGAGCCACTTTGCCCGTTCGCCTGCAGCGAGCGACTGGATCGCGTCGTAGCGGAAAGTGGTTCCAAACTGGGTCAGCCTGGCGACTTGCGAGAGGTCTTCAGGCAAGTGGATGCCGTCTTTGGTGAGTAACTCGATCAGAATGCGGAGGTTGTGCGTCCTGGGATACCCGACGCCACGCGATGCCAAAACAGCTTTGAGCAACTTCTCAACTGCCTGTTGGGCATGAAATCCCAGCGTGTCGTCATCGACTTCACGGTCGTCAAGGAGCCGCTCGAGCACAAGCTCGTCTTGCCGCGCCTTCCGCAGAAGTATTTCCGGCCGGTCAGGCGGCATACAGCACGCGGCCTTCCTGTCGTGCGGCTCGCTCAACAGTGCCGGGCTGATCTGCTCGCTCCTCGAATTCGGCTTCGCTGACGAGGAGAATGTCTACGGGCATAAGAATTCCGGCGAGCGATCGGTCGAGTTCGATGATTTCTTCATAGCGATCCGCGACGTGCGGCTTGATCACGAGCAGATCGACATCGCTGTAATCATCGGCGTCGCCGCGGGCCTGCGACCCAAAGAGAATGATCTTCGTCGGCTGCGCGACCGCCACGAGCCGCTCGACGGCGGCCTGCATCTTCTCAGGCGTCGGTGCCCAGATGGGCGTGAGTGCTGTGGCCATGCTTTCATGCT
>CAMCPF010000137.1 GCA_945876515.1 Candidatus Kuenenia stuttgartensis | reverse complement strand
CGGAGGAAACCTCGCTGCGCAATCCTTGCTGCGCTCGGTTTCCTACGCCGCTCGATTGGCACGGGCAACCCCTCGCAGCCCATTGCCGAAAGTAGCCGCGGGCCTCTGGTCCGCGGAAACCGTGCTCCAGGCCGACCCGCATTCGGCGGAGCAGAGCCTCGCCACCACATCGGATTCGTCCGACCCACGTCGCGCGCCACCCCGCACACAAACACGGCCACACCATGATTCGTCTGAACCCCCGCTGCGCGCCACCGCGCGAACGAACACGGCCGCCCGGAGGTGCGGCCGCCGGGCGGAGGCCCGGCAAGGCTGCAGGGGGCAGGGATGCCCCTGCAGCCGTAACTCACAGCGTCTTCAAGTACTCGAGCAGCGCTCGCTTTTCGTCGGCGTCGAGCACGTCGGCGAAGTCGTGGCCGGCAGCGCTCTTGCCCGGCTTGCGGGTGTCGAAATACCGCCGCCGCTCGGCGGACCGGAGTTTGTCGGACGGCATCTCGGGAAACGCCTCGATCTCCAGCCCCACTCGGGCGTCGTCGTAGCCCGTCGCCGTCCGTTGCCAGACGACCGGCCGCTCGGCGGGATGCAGGACGTGCCAGAGGGTGGGCACGGAGCCGTTGTGGAAGTAGGGGGCGGTCGCCCACACGCCGTCGAGCGGCGGGGCCACATAGCCCTCGGGCTGTTCCCGCTCTCGCAGCGGCTCGGCGTCGCGACCGTAATGCCCGAACCAGCTATCGTTGAGCGCCCGTCGCTCGGTTGCGGTCAGGGAGTCGAGCCGCGTCCGGTCGGTGCCGATCTCCGCGATCGGCACGAGCCGTTCGGGGTAGGCGCCGCCGACGCCGTAGGTGCCGTGGCATTCGGCGCACGTAGCCGTGAAGACCCGCTCACCGGCCACGGCGAGATCCCGGTCCACCCGTCCCGGCCAGGGTGGAGCTTCGAGCGATTCGATCCAGCGCTCGATCGCCCGAAACTCCTCCTCCCACTCGCGAAACTTCTCCGGCCCGTTCTGCTCGACCAGCAAAAACTGCATCAGCATCCGGTGACCCTTGGGGGCGAAGCCGTCGGCGTACAGGCTTTTCCGCTTGGCGTAGTGCCACCAGGCCGGCGCGTCCATGTCGTGATGGGACAGGTCGAACCGCGGCGGCTTCCGCACGATCCCGAGGTCGGCATCGCGGTGCCGCATCAGCGCCACCCCGAACATCACCGCGTTGGTGGTGCCGTTGGTCGTGCCCAGCGGCAGGAACATCGAGCCCACGTCCATGTGGGCCAGCGGCTTCCGCTGCCGGATCTTCACCGCCCGCACCTCCTCGGTGAGCGTCTCGAGGGCGTAGGTGGAGTTGGGCACGCCCGGCACCGGCACCCCCCGCACCTGCCCCTGATGGCAGGCCAGGCAGCTCATCGTCCAGCGGCCCTCGGCATCGACCACGTACTGGAGCGGCCGGGCCGGATCGGTCGGGTCGGGCACGAGGCCGTACCGCTCAATCGCCATCCGCCGCCGCTCCGCCAGGGGGGCCTGCTCGGCCCGCGATCGCAGCGGCTCTTCCCAGGTGGTCCAAAGCTCGTCGAACACTTCCTGGTCGAGGTCCGCAGGGAGGTAGGACTTGGTCCGCAGGACCGTCCAGCCCCGCGCCGCCGAGCCGGCTGGATCCAACTCGCTCCCGATCGTCACGCCCGCCCAGGCGACGGCGATTGCAACGAAGCCGTGGGGTCCGAACGATTTCTTCATGGCATACTGGGCCGGCGTCGATTTTTCCGCAGTATAGGCCCATCCCCCGGGTTGTCCCCGCCACAGCTCCATGCCCGCCGCCAATCCCATCCTGCTGCCCGAACTGCGGCTGATGCTCGCCGACGGCGACACGGCCGGCCTCCGGGAGGTGGCCGAGGAACTCCACCCGGCCACCGTCGCCGAGTTCTCCGAGGGCCTGGATGAGGCGGACATCTGGCGGCTGATCGAGACCGTGCCGGTCGAGCGGCAGGCGGAGATCTTCCCTTACTACCCGCTCCCGCGGCAGGTCGAGCTCGTCAAGGAGGCCGACCGGGCCCACCTCGGCCCGCTCCTCGAATGGATGGCCGCCGACAACCGCGACGACCTGCTCCGCGAACTCGACCCCGAGTTCGTCGAGGAGATCCTGCCGCTGGTCGCCAAGGCCGAGCGGCACGACATCCGGATGCTGCTCTCCTGCCCCGAGGGCTCGGCCGGCTCACTGATGACCACCGAATACGCCTCGCTGCCGGCCGACATCACGGCCGGCGAGGCGATCGCCCGACTGCGGATGCAGGCCCCGGACAGCGAGTCGATCTACTACATCTACGTGCTCGACGCCGAGCGGCACCTGGTGGGCTTCGTCTCTCTCCGCGACCTGATCCTGGCCAAGCCGACGGCCCTCGTCGCCGACTTGATGCAGCGGGGCGTGATCGCGGTCCGCATGGACGAACCGCAGGAGAAGGTGGTCGATCTGCTCGCCCGGTTCGACTTCATTGCCATCCCGGTGATCGACGACCACGCCCGGCTGGTCGGAATCGTGACCCACGACGACGTGCTCGACGCCGTCCGCCAGGAGGCGACCGACGAGGCGCAGATGAGCGCGGCGATCACCCCGCTCGGCGAGGGCTACCTCGACGCGGCGATCACCTCGATGACCTGGAAGCGGGGCGTGTGGCTGGCGATCCTGTTCGCCACGGCCGCCGTCACGGCGATGGTGCTCTCGACCTGGAAGTCGCCCCACGTCTGGCTGGTGGCCTTCATCCCGTTGGTGATCGCGTCCGGCGGCAACTCGGGCAACCAGTCGGCCACGCTCGTGATCACGGCCCTCTCCACCGGCGACTGCAAGCTCTCCGACTGGCGGCGGATCCTGCGGCGGGAGTTCGCCCTCGGGCTGCTCCTGGGCCTGATCCTGGCCGTGCCCGGCTACCTGCTGGCGCTGGCCTACGCCCCCACGCCCGCCCAGGCGGTCGTGATCCCGGCCACGATTCTCTCGGTCGTGCTGATCGGCTCGCTGGTCGGCTCGGTCCTGCCCCTGATCTTTCGCTCGATCGGCCTCGACCCCGCGCTCATGAGCAACCCGTTCGTGTCGGCGATCGTCGACGTGGTGGGGCTCGTCGTGTACATGGGCCTGGCGCTGGTACTGCTCGGCTGACCGCGAACACCACCGCGCAGGGTCTACAGCCGACGCCCCACCGCTTCGGCCACCTTGCGGCAGACGGTCATCATCCGGCTGAAGGCCGCGAAGTCGAGCGTCTGACCACCGTCGCTCGCGGCGCACTTCGGGTCGGGATGCACCTCCACGATCAGGCCGTCGGCGCCGGCGGCCACCGCCGCGGCAGCCATGCTCTCGACCAGGGGCGAGTGGCCCGTGCCGTGGCTCGGATCGACCACTACCGGCAGGTGCGTGCGGGCGTGGAGCCAGGGCACCGTCGCCAAGGGAAGCGTGAAGCGGGTGTGGGTCTCGAAGGTGCGGATGCCCCGCTCGCAGAGCATCACCTGCCGGTTGCCGCCGTCGAGGATGTACTCGGCTGCGAGGAGCAGTTCCTCGACCGTCGCCGCGGGCCCGCGCTTGAGCAGCACGGCCACCTGCGTCCGCCCAACCGCCTCGAGCAGCCGGTAGTTCTGCATGTTGCGGGCACCGATCTGAAGCACGTCGGCATAGCGGGCCACGAGCGGCACATCCTCGGGCGAGACCACCTCCGTGACGATCGCGAGGCCCGTCTCGGCCCGGGCCTCGGCCAGCAGTTCCAGTCCCCGCTCCTTCATGCCCTGAAAGCTGTAGGGGCTCGTCCGCGGCTTGAACGCGCCGCCCCGCAGCCCCGTCGCTCCGGCCGCCTTCACGGCTGCGGCGGTCGCCACGATCTGGTCCCGGCTCTCCACCGAGCAGGGGCCGGCGATCACGCCCACCGTCCCGCCACCCACCACGAGCGAGCCTGCCCGCACCACCGTCGGCTCCGGCTGCACCTCCCGGCTGGCGACCTTATATGGGGCGAGGATCGGCATCACGGAGGCGACACCCGGCAGCGTCTCGAGCCCCCCCGAGGCGGCCCCCCGCTCGTCGCCCACCACGGCCACCACCGTCCGCTCGGTGCCGACGATCACGTGCGGCTTGAGACCGAGCCCCTCGACCCGGGCCACCACATGAGCCAGTTGCGCCTCGGCGGCGCCCGCCTGCATCACGATGATCATGCCTTGTTCTTCTTCTCCTCGGCCCTCGGAGCGAACCCCGGGGGCAACTTGTCGCCGCGCTTCTCAACCGCGGCCCGGGTCGTGACGAGGATGGTCTCCACGCCGTCTTCCTGCCGCACGATGTACACCAGCTTTCCGTCGGGATTGGCTTTCGCCAGGATCTCCAGCAGCACCTCTCGGGCGGCCTTGTCGCGGGCCTCGAGCCCGAACGACTGGTTCTTCGTGATGCCCTCGAGTTGGAGATCGGGTCCGATGATGTCCATCGGCGTGCCGATCTCGTCGGCGATCATCTGGATCGACTTCTCGAGCGTGTCCCTGGCGAAGACCAGCGTGATCTTCTGCTCGAGCTTGCCGAGGGCGCCGGCCGGAGCAGCCGGCGTCCCGCCCGCAGCCGGCGCCGCCACCGCGACCGCGGCGCCCGGCGCCTGTGCGAGCGCCAGTTCGGTGGCCAGGGCGATGTTGTGGCCGGCCTGCCGCGGCAGGATCGCGTTGAGCACGACGCCCTTCCCTTCGGCCCCGCTCCGCATGTTGGCCGACACGAAACGGAGCATCTGCGGCAGTCGCAGCACGAGCTTGCGGCCGTAGGGGGCCGGATTCAACGACGCGCAGTAGGCCTCGACGGCGTCGGGCAGCCCGTCCACCCGGCCCGCGAGCTCTTCGACCAGGTCCTTGGGGGGAACGTCCCGCGTCGCGATGGCGTCGAGCTCGAGGTAGCAGTCGTCGGCGAAGTGGGCCGAGAGCGCCGCCGCCTGAAGCGACTCGCCGAACAGCGCCTCGAGCGGCTTGGCGAGTTTCGCCAGCGGTCCGGCCAACACCACCCGGCCCTGGGTGAGGAGGTAGTGGGGCGACCCGAACAACGTGAGATGGCGTTTCTCATCGAGCATGCCCGCGAGCTGCTCGAGTTCGAGCGGAAGTTCGGCGAGCATGGAGTCGGCCGCGGCGCCCCGCGAGGCCACCGCCTGCCGCACGATCTGGGTGATCAGCGTCTCCCGGACCTCGGCCGCACCGGGCAACCCCGTGGCCTCTGCGGCGGCAGCCTCCGGCACGACCACGAGCACCCGATTCTTCTCCGTGGACGGCACCCAGAAGGAGAATGGCTTGCCCTTGTGGATCGTCTCTCCCTCGACCTGGGCGGCCGTGGTCGCCCCCCAGGCCTTCCGCCGCGCCGCCTCGTCGCCTGTGATCTCGCGCCCCTCGACCATCCGCACGACGTAGCCACCGAGCACCTGGTCGAGGCCGCCGGCCTGCCAGCCGGCCTGCACCGACTCGATGTCGGCCGGCTCGCAGCCGCAGAAGGAGGCGAGCGTCGCCAGGCCCGCGGCGGCCTGCGGCCCGAGCGACTCGACGAACCGCCTGCCCTCGTCGTCGGCCAGCAGGTCGGCCGGCCGGGCGAGCAACACGAGTTGCGAACCCGGCGTGAGGTAGGCCAACCGCGGCCGCGGGCCCTCGGTCGGGGAAGCCCAGGGCAACGTGTCGTTCTCCACCACGATCTGCCTGATCGCCGAGCCGGGGGTCGCCGGCTTGCCGGACTGCTCCATCGCCGGCCCCGGCTCGTCGCCTACCGGTGCCGGCTTCTCGGCGGGTTTCGCCGGCCCCACGTTGCCCCAGCCGATTGACTCCTCCGCCGGCTTCACGGACGGTTTCGCGGTGGCCGTGGCTGCCACCTTCACGTCCTCCGGCCCGGTGTCGGGCTCGGTCGTCCAGTCGAGCCGGCTGACGACCAAGGCCGCCGTGCCGGCGAGGATGGCCAGCGTGATCGCACCGCCAAACAGCCGCAATTGCGTGCGACGTCGCCGGATCCGAGCGGAAGGCCCGGCGGGCTCGCGGGCGACCGGCTGAGCCGCAACGGGCCGTGAGCCAACGCCGCTCGGCGAACCGGCCCCTGTCGAAGCCGCCGGAGCTGCCCCCGACAGAAAGTCGAGCACCTGATCGGTCGAGGCGGCAGCGGTGATCGCACGCGGCTGCGACCCCGCCGGCTGTCGAGTAGCGGCTGCCACCCCGCCCGTCGCCAGCCCGAGGCAGGCGGCGATCGCGTCAGCCGCCTCGGCGGCCGTCTGATACCGCTCTGCCGGGTCGCGGGCCATCAGGTAACGGATCAAGGTCGCCATCTCGGGCGTCACCGCCGGCGGCCCGAGCGGCGCAGGCCCCGCACCGAAGGCGGATCGCTTGAGCGTCGCGGCGGCGTCGCCTTCCCAGCAGGGCAAGGAGCCGGACACGAGCGCATAGAGGATCGCACCGATCGAATAGACGTCGGAGCGGAAGTCGCAGACCGAGCCGGGCAGCATCAACTCCGGCGCCACATACGCGGCCGAGCGACCGAGTGGGGCGAGTTCGGCCTCGTCGGCCCAGGGCCGGAGCGGCACCCGATGCGGATCGCCGGCGAGCGGAAACTGCAGCAGCCGGACGCGGCCCGTCCGCGGCACGCCTCCCGGCGGCGGCTCCCGCCGCAACACCTCCAGCGAGAGACTGCCGTGCGGCCCGCCGAGCGACTGGATCTCGGCGACCGCCCGCGCGATCTGCGACACGAGCACACCGGCCTGCACGGCCGGAAGCGCCCCGTGCCGGTCGAGCTCTGCGGCGAGGCTCAGGCCCTCGATCTGCTCACACACGATCAGCCGGCTCGACTCATGCTGTTCGAGGCTCCAGGTGCGGGAGAGCATCGGGTCGGTCACCTGGCTGGCAGCGGTCGTGCGCTGCACGATCTCCGTCCAGATGTCGAGCTTCCGGCACCGCTTGGCATTGAGCAGGACCACGCTCACGATCCGACCCGAAGGCTCGTGCCGGGCGGTGAACAGGAGCGCGTCACCCTCCCGCTCGTGCCGCTCGAGCAGCCGGTAGTCGCCCAGGAAAAATGGCCCCAGGTTGCCGATGCCGAGCCGCTTGGCCTGCCAGCGGGTGATCACGCCGCGGTCGGCCAGCCAGCCGGCGATCCCCTTGGCGGTGCCGCCGCCGCAACGGGCCGGATCGGCCTCGTGCTCCCGCCGCAGCGCGGCGGCCGCGGCCGCATCGACGAGCCCGCTCTTGACGAGCAGACCCCAAAAATCCGTGGCGGTGGGCGTTGGCATCGGCGGCAACCTCTGCCCGCAATGTAGCGACTTTTGCATCGCTTTGGCGGCGCCGATTTTCTTGTGGCGGCCGCCCCGGGCGGGCTATCATCCGCCCGGGCTCGTGCAATCCGCCTGTTCAACACTCCCCGCGGCCGGAGGCCGAGATCCCGTGCGTGCCACAGACGCCACCCGCATCTACTTCGACGCGGCGGCCGACCAGCTCGATCTCTCGGCCAGCATGCGGCGGCTGCTGCTCACCGCCAAGCGGGAGGTGCAGGTCAGCATCCCGATCGAGCTCGACTCGGGGGAGCTCGCCACCTTCATCGGTTATCGCGTCCAGCACAACGACGCCCGCGGCCCGCTCAAGGGCGGCCTCCGCTATCAC
>CAMCPF010000136.1 GCA_945876515.1 Candidatus Kuenenia stuttgartensis | reverse complement strand
AGCCGATCGGCCAAAACACCCTTACCCCCCAGTTGGAACAAGTGATCGCGGCGGCGATGATCTTGCCTCGGGCCGCCTACCCCTAACCGCGCTGAGGACTCCACACATGCAACGACTGCTGATCCACCGCCGCGGCCCGGTGATCCATCCTGCCGTTGCCACGGTCATCGCCTTGTCGGCGCTCGTGGCAGTGGCCCACGAGCCCACGCCCGATCCACTGCTCTCCTACACCTTCTCCCGGCGGCATCTCGTTCCGGCCGACGCCAAACCGGATGACGCGGTCACCCTCAAGCCGCAATTCGGGCCACCGCTCGCGCTCGGCGGCCAGCCACTCGCCGAACCCGACACCGCCCGCGGCCTGCGGTTCGCCGACCTAGCCTCGCCCCACCACGTACCGGCCGATGCGGCCGCTCGACGACAACTCCTGCCCGAGCGGGAGTTCACGGTCTCTGCCTGGGTGAGTGTGGACGAGCCGCAGCAGTGGGGCGGGATTCTCGCGGCGCTCGAGGACAACGGCGGCTTCGAGAAGGGGCTCGTGCTGGGCTACGACGACACGCGGTTCTACGTTGGCCTGGCCACGGAAGGAGGCTCCGATGCCAACGGCACCATGGAATACCTGCGGGCCGACCGGCCCTACACCCGCGGCCGCTGGCACCACGTGGCGGCCACCTACGACGGTGAGACGCTCACGCTCCACGTGGATGGCAAGCCGGCCGGATCGTCGACCAAACAGTCGGGGCCGATCGTCTGGCCGGACGAGTTCGGAATCTGGCTCGGCGGATATCGGGATTCCGACGAGAGTCATCCTCATGCCGGTCGGCTGGGCGACGTGAAGCTGTTTGCGATCTGCGCCAAGCCGTCGTGGGTGGCCCATGAGTTCGAGCATGGGGCGGACCTCGTGGCCCTGCCGGCCGATCTGCCGCCGCCGTCGCCCCCTGCGATCGTCGTGGCGCCGTATCTTCAGTGGGGCACGGCCGACGGGATCACGATCATGTGGGAGACGGCCCACGCCTGCCGGGGCGTCGTGCGGTACGGGGAGGATTCATCGTGTCCGCTTGAGATGGTCGAGGCGGAGCCCCGCACGATCCACGAGGTGACACTCCAGGGACTCGAGCCCGACCTGCTGTACTACTACCGCACGGAATCTCCCGCGGAGTCCGCCGCCGTCGCGCCGAGGATCGCCGGGACTGCTGCCGCCAAGCCCCTCGCGACCGACGTGCGGACCTTCCAGACCGCCGCCGGGCCAGACGCCCCTGTGGCTTTCGCCGTGCTCTGCGACACGCAGGCCAGCCCGAAGGTGGTGCGGCGGGTGGCCGAGGCGGCTTGGGAACTTCGGCCGCAGTTCGTGCTTTTGGGAGGCGACCTCGTCACCACCGGGAGCAACAAGCGGCACTGGACCGAGCACTACTTCCCCAACATGGAGCCGCTCGCCAGCCGGGTGGTCGTGTATCCCGTGCTCGGCAATCACGAGCAGAACGCCAGCTGGTACTACGACTACATGCGCCTCCCCGCACCGGAATACTTCTACAGCTTTCGCCGCGGCAACGTGCAGTTCTTCATGCTCGACACCAACAAGGACGTGTCGCCCGGCACGGAGCAGTACCAGTGGCTCGACCGGGAGCTCGCGGCCTCCACGGCCACCTGGAAAGTCTGCATGCACCATCAGCCCCCGTTCTCGTCAGACGACGACTATGGCAACGACTGGAAGCGGCCAATCAAGAAGGCCACGCTCGGCGACCGACAGGCCAAGCCGCTCGTGGCCCTCTACGACAAGCACGCCGTGGACGTGGTCTGGAGCGGCCACATCCACTCCTACGAGCGGACCTGGATGATCCGGGGCGGCAAGCCGGTCACCGATGGGGGCACCGTCTACATGATCACCGGCGGGGCAGGGGGGCATCTTGAGACGTTCGGTCCCTATCGGCCTGCCTTCCAAAACCGGATCCGCCGTGGCCACCACTTCTGCTACGTGACCTGTCTGGGTGGCGAGTTCGACATCAAGGCCTTCGACGAGGAGGGGCGGCTCTTCGACCACGCCACCCTGCGGAAGTCCACCGCCGACCGCCCCGCTGTGCCGGCCCGCCGCTGATTGCTTGCGTTGCTGAGGGGCTGAGGCGGCGTTCGCCGGATTCCCCAGCCTGCCGTCATTGCCGAGCTTCCGCGTGGGCGGGAGTGATCCCGGGAAACGGGCGAAGCGGGGGACCGCGACTGCCGATACCCGGAGAGCGGGGACGGCGGCCCGCGGCCCAGTCTCGCCACCAGGATCGCTACGCTTCCATGCTCTACAGCCTCGCTGCCAACGTCGCCTTCGCCCACTACCCGAAGACTGCGGGCTCCGCGATCGCGGAGTGGTTTCGGCGGGTGTTTCCCGACGCCCGCTACGTGAAGCCCGGCCACCCTCATGTGGACGTGCGTCGCTCACTCGCCTGGCTCTCGGGCGGCCGCAGCCTGCCGCCGGTGGCGCGACTGCGGTATCTCACGCGCGCCTCGAACTGGCGGCTGGCTACCGAACCGCGGCCCGATCTGCCGCACATGATCCGGATCCTCGGTGTGGTCCGCGAGCCACGCGAGATGCTCGCCTCGCTCTACGGGTATTGGCGGCGGGGCGACAGGAATCCTGCCTCCCGTGACCCGCTGGTGACGGCGGCTTGGGAGGGACGCTTCGCCGACTTCGTGGGGCAGGCGATCGGTGGTCGGCTGCCCTCCTATGCGACGTTCTTCGATGCCGGCGGTCCGGCCTGGACGAACACCCGGCTCGTGCACTTTACCGACGTCGAGGATGGTGTTTCCCGGGCCTGCCGCGAGTTTGGCCTCGACGTGGCGGTGGACCTACCGCGGAAGAACTGCGGCGGCAGCGGCCGCCGGCCCGCCGAGCTGCCCGCTGGGATAGAGGCCACCATGCGGCAGCACTTCGCCTGGTACCACGACACCTACGGCCACGCCGACCACCCCGCCGCTCGCCGGCTGCCCCCAGCCCGCTTGGCGGCCTAGCCGAGCTTGGAGCGGACCGCCTCGAAGGCGGCCGCCGCCTGCTCGAGATCGGCTTGCGAGTGGGCGGCCGAGACCTGCGTGCGGATCCGGGCCTTGCCCTGCGGCACGACGGGATAGGAAAACCCGATCACATACACGCGCTCGGCGAGCATCTCCTCGGCCATCCGTGAGGCGAGCGCAGCGTCGCCGAGCATCACCGGCACGATCGGGTGCTCCCCCGGCAGGATCGAGAACCCGCGGGCCGTCATCTCCGCCCGGAAGAAGCGGGTGTTGGCCTCGAGCGTGTCGCGGAGCGTGGTCGAGCCCTCGAGCATCTCCAGGGCCTTGAGCGCCCCCGCGGCCACCGGCGGGGCGACCGTGTTGGAGAAGAGATAGGTCCGCGATCGCTGCCGCAGCCACTCCACGAGTTCCTTGCGGCCGGAGGTGTAGCCGCCGCTTGCGCCGCCAAGCGCCTTGCCGAGCGTGCCGGTGAGGATGTCGATCCGGTCCATCACGCCGAAGTGCTCGGGCGTACCTCGACCGTGCGGCCCCACGAAGCCCACGGCGTGGGAGTCGTCCACCATCACGAGCGCGTCGAACTCGTCGGCCAGTTCGCAGATCGCCGGTAGGTTCGCCAGATGGCCATCCATCGAGAACACGCCATCGGTGGCGATCAGGCGATGGCGGGCGTCCTTCGTCTCGGCGAGCCTGGCCCGCAGGTCGGCCATGTCATTGGTCTTGTATCGCAGCCGCTTCGCCTTGCAGAGGCGAATACCATCGATGATGCTCGCGTGGTTCAGTTCGTCGGAGACGATCGCGTCTTCCGGACCGAGGATCGTCTCGAACAGGCCGCCATTCGCGTCCCAGCAGGAGTTGTAGAGGATCGTGTCTTCCATCCCGACGAACGAGCTGAGCTTGGCCTCGAGATCCTTGTGGAGCCGCTGCGTGCCGCAGATGAACCGCACGCTCGCGAGACCATAGCCCCAGCGGTCGAGCGACTCGCGGGCCGCCGCCACGACGTCGGGGTGGTCGGCGAGGCCGAGATAGTTGTTGGCGCACATATTGAGCACGGTGCGGCCGCCGACCTCGATCCTGGCGCGCTGCGGCCCCTCGAGCACCCGCTCCGTCTTGTACGTGCCCGCCGACCGCATCGCGGCCGACTGCTCCGCCAGTGATTCCCACAGCGACTCCCTGCGCGCTTCCCGACTCATGGCCCGACCCTCCTCATGCACCCCTCCAGTTGAGGATCACCTTGCCACTCTCGCCGCTCTTCATCGCCGCGAAGCCCTGTTCGAACTCCGTGTAGGGGAAGCGATGGGTGATCACCGGCGCGATGTCGAGCCCGCTCTGGATCATGACCGTCATCTTGTACCAGGTCTCGTACATTTCCCGGCCGTAGATGCCCTTGATCGTGAGCATGTTGAATACGACCGTGTTCCAGTCGATCGCGATCGGCTCGGACGGGATCCCGAGCATCGCGACCTTGCCGCCGTGGCACATCGCGTCGAGCATCTGCCGCAGGGCGGCCGGCGAGCCCGACATCTCGAGGCCCACGTCGAAGCCCTCTTTCATGTCGAGGTCGGCCATCACCTGCTGGAGGCTACCGGAGCGGACGTCGAGGGCGACCGTGGCCCCCATCCGCTTGGCCAGCGCCAGGCGGTAGGGGTTCATGTCGGTGATCACGACGTGGCGGGCGCCGGCATGCTTGGCCACGGCCACGGCCATGATCCCGATCGGGCCGGCCCCGGTGACGAGCACGTCTTCCCCGAGCAGGTCGAAGGAGAGGGCCGTGTGCACGGCGTTGCCGAGCGGGTCGAAGATCGCCGCCACGTCGAGGTCGATGCCCGGCGCTTGGTGCCAGACGTTGCTCTGCGGCAGGGCCAGGTATTCGGCGAAGGCCCCGGGCCGGTTGACGCCCACGCCGGAGGTGCTTTTGCAGAGGTGTCGCCGGCCGGCGAGGCAGTTGCGGCACCGGCCGCAGACGACGTGGCCTTCACCCGAGACGAGTTCACCCGGAAAAAAATCGTTGACGTTCGAGCCGACCGCCACGATCTCGCCCACGAACTCGTGGCCCACCACCATCGGTACGGGGATCGTCTTCTGGGCCCAGGCGTCCCATTTCTCGATGTGAAGGTCGGTGCCGCAGATCCCGGTGCGATCCACCCGGATCAGCACGTCGTTGATCCCGATCTCGGGAACAGGCACGTCCTCGAGCCACAGCCCCGGCTTCGCCTCCCGCTTGACCAAGGCCTTCATCGTCTTCATGCCGTGCCGCTCCAGTACTGTGTCGTGCGTCAGGCATTCTACTGCCGGACGACTCGACGGAGCAGCCACCAGCCCCAGAGCAGGATCAAGACATTGCCGAACCAGACGGCGACGGGCGGCACCGAACCCCGCTTGGCCTGATCGACCCCCAGCATGAAGACGGGGTAGTAGACGACCAGGATCGGGAGGAAGCAGAGGAAGAAGCTCGTGAGAAAGTCGGCGTTCCGCATCCGGATGGCCATCGGGGCCCCGACGAGGACGAAACACAGGCAGCTGAACCCGTTGGCCCACCGCCGCCAAGGCTCCATCACGATCCGATGGAGCCGATTGCGCTCGTGCCGCAGCAGGTCGCGATCGGGCTGAGTGTAGGCAGGCAGGGCATGCTCGAGCCGGCCGGTGACGAGGCCGAGCGCCGCCTTGCCGGCGATCACCTGCTCGACCTGGTCGATCTTGGCGACCTGCTGCTGCCGGGCCTTTCCGAATTCGGCCATCGCGATTTCCGAAGGGCTCGTCGAGGCGACGCCCTTGCGGCTGACGGCGTCGAGCGGCACCTCGCGGACGATCGTGTCAGGGAACGACGCGCTGTAGTCGCCCATGTGGAGCGTGCCGTCGCGGAACGTCACGACGAGCGTGCCGGCCTCCGGGTTGGCGGTGAGTTGGGCCTCGGCGGCCGAGACGGTGGCCGGGCGGCCCGACGATGCCTGGAAGGTGAGCGTGGGCCGGATCAGCCGCTTGCCGTCCACGCCCTTGACGTTGATCGAGACCTCGGCGGTGCTGTAGCTCCGCTGCTGCCGGAGTCGGCCGTAGATGATCTGCTCGACGCTGTTGACCACCACGCGGCGCACCCCGTCGCGGCCCCAGGAGACGGCCACGTCGTTGAGCCAGACCGATACGAAGCTGACGGCCATTCCCAGCGTGAGCGCCGGCCAGACGAGGGCCATGGGGGTGATTCCGGCGGCCTTGAGGGCCGTCACCTCGTTGGAGGCGCTCATCCGGCCGAATACGCTGGCCACCGCAAACAGCATCGTGCCGGGCACCGCGAACCGCATCGCCTCAGGCAGCACGTAGGGCACGAGCGAGAGGATCTGCACCAGGCCCAGCCCCTGCTGCTGGGCTTCCTTGACGAGGCCCACGACGAGCATGAAGAGGGTGAGCGCCGACAGCGCCAACAGAAACACCTGCAGCAGTTCCGAGAACACGTAGCGGGTGATGATCTTCATGGCCCGCGGAGTGTACCGCGACGGCCCGTCCTGCCGGCAGGCCGTTTTCCTGCCCCGCGACCGGCAGTTTGCCGCTCAGATTCGAATCGTGTCGTCGCGGCGGGCGGCCTCGACCGACCGGCGATAAACGGCGATCGCCTCGGCCGCCTCGGCGACGGCTTCCGGCAGCGTACCGGCGGCGATGGCCTGGCGGGTGGCGGCGACGTGCTGCAGTGCCTTCTGGCGCTCGCGGTCGGAGAGACCGTCGGCCGCTGTCTCGACGCTCGCTGCTATGCCGTCGACGAGTTCGGGCGTGGGACCGCAACCATAGGAGCGATAGGGACCGTTGCCCAACCGTCCGCCCGGCTTGAGCGTGGGCGCGTTGCTGCCCTGTGGGGCCAGGCTTCCGACCAGGGCGGCGACGAGCGCCCCGACGAAGAGCAGCCCCATCCCGGCGGTCGCGGACCAGCCCACGGCTTCGGCCAAGCCGGGGCCGAGCAGCCGGCCGATCGCCCCGGTTCCGGGGTGCGTGAGCGCCAACGGGTTGATGATCAGGGCCCCGAGCAGGGCCGCTCCCGCGACGGCGAGCGTGCGCCAGGGGAGCGCGGCGGGCTCCCGGTTCGGCGGCCCGTCTTCGGCCAGCGGCCATGGCGTGTTCGTGGTAGCCGGGTCGGTCACCACCTTGGGGCCGGCCTTTGCGACGATCAGCGTGACGTTATCCGGGGCGCCGCGCACGAGTGCCAGGCCGAGCATCGCGGCCGCAGCCTCCTCGGGTGGCAGTGTGGCCGCGAAGCAGCCGATCTCTTCGTCAGCCACCTGGCCCGAAAGCCCGTCGCTGCAGAGGACGAAAACGTCGCCCTCTTCCACCGGAAACGGCCCTTCGATATCGACCTCGAGCCTGCCGTGGGGGCCCATCGATCGCGTAATGATGTTTTTCGGAGGAGCGGGGATCGCCTCGCCGCCCTCCTTTTCGCGGGCGGCCTCCATGTCCCACGCCAGGGAATGATCCCGCGAGAGTTGCTCGATCGTCTCACCGCGGATGCGGTAGGCACGGCTGTCGCCCACGTGGCCCACCAGCGCCCCGCGGGGCATGATCACGAGGGTGGTGCAGGTGGTGCCCATCCCCTTGAGGTCGGCCGTGCTCTCGCCCCGGGCGTGGATTTGAGCGTTGGCG
>CAMCPF010000135.1 GCA_945876515.1 Candidatus Kuenenia stuttgartensis | reverse complement strand
TTCATGTCGGTCTTCCGCTTCCAGGGATCGAGCAGGTCGATCGCCTTGGCGGAGAGCAGCGACTCGATGCTGCCGACCATCGCGAACATCACCACCCACCAGGCGGCGGACAGTTGCGTGGCTGGGGTGGTGAACACGGAGAAGTCGGGCGTGGTGACGGCGGCCAGCAGGTTGCGGGGCACGCTCACGAGAAACGCCTCGCCCGCGGGATAGGTGTGGCCCGCGAAGCGGTAGTAGTGGTCGTGGGCGAGGTCGAACCAGATCCCCAGCGGTACCGCCGCCGCCAGGACGAGCAGCTGCGCCGGCACCAGCCGCAGCCAGGCGGGCTTGAGCCAAGGCCGCACGAGCGGCCAGCCGAACAGGATCGCCAGGCTCACAAGCCCGATCACCGCGATCTGCGGATTGATGCCGGCGATCTCGGCGGGCAGGTTGGTGAGCACCTCGAGCGGCTCCGCCGGCGGCTTCTCGCCGAACACCACCGGCAGCTGCTTGAGGAAGATGATCAGCCCGATCGCCGCCAGCATGCCGTGCACCACCGCGGTCGGAAAGAAGTCGCTGAGCGCTCCGGTCCTCAAGAGGCTGAACGCCACCTGCACCAAGGCCGCCACCAGGCCCACGGCGATCACCATCCGGTAGGCGGCGTGGTCGGCCGCCGTGTCGATGCCGGCCGTGAAACCGAACGACTGCATCGCCCCGAGTACGATCACGATCAGCCCCGCGGCCGGTCCCTTGATCGTGAGCTCCGAGTTGCTGATCAGGGTGGTGACCAGCGCGCCGATGGCGGCCGTGAACACGCCGGCCACGGGCGGGAAGCCGCTGGCCAGCGAGATCCCGAGGCACAAGGGCAGCGCGATCAGGAACACGAGAAATCCGCTCGCGGCGTCGGTCCGAAACCAGCGGACGAACCCGGCCGCATCGCCACGGGGGACGGGTTCGGAGGCGACGGCGGGTGTCGACCCGGAGGGCGAAGCGGTCATGGGTGGTCTCCGGGGACGGAATGAGCGGGAGCGTTGCGGCTCGGGCCGAGGAGCGAGGTGGCCACCTGCTCGAGCGACTGCACGAACGGGCCGGGCCAGAGCCCGAGGCCGAACAGCACCGCCAGCAGCAGTGAGAGCGGCAGCCGCTCGCGGCGGAGAATCTGGTGCCGCGGGGCGTCGGGCGTGGACGGGCCGCCGAAGATCCGGAACCATCCGCGGACGACGGCGATCCCTGAAAACACAGTGGCCACGATCACGAGCAGGCCCACATGCGGCTGGTCGCCGAGGCTGCCCGCCACGATCAGATCGTCGGCCACGAAGGAGAGCGTGCCCGGAAAGCCGAGGCTCGCGAGGCCGAAGAGCAGGAAGAAGGCGGCGAGCGTAGGGGCGTCGGTGAACCGTCCCTGCGGCGAATCGAGCGCAAGCGCGCCGGCCCGGCTCTCGAGTGCCCAGGCCACGAGGCCGATCCCGGTGAGCGAGAGCCCGCTCGACACCCACACGGCCAGCGCCCCGCAGAGCTCCATCGGCAGCCCGCCCGAGAGCCCGGCGAGCACCATCGCCGACTGGCTGAGCGCGAGCGTACCCACCAGCCCGCGGACATCCCGCTGCACCACCGCGAGCGCCGCCCCATAGGCAGCCGTGATGAGCGCCGCCTGCGAGAGCACGACGAGCTCCGCCCGCACGCCGTCGGCATGCCCCACCAGCAGACGGACGGCGGCGTAGGAGGCCACCTGCGGCATGGTGGCCGCGAGGGCCGCCGACATCGGCGCGGCCGTGAAGACCGCCGGATACCAGGAATGGAAGGGCACGATCCCCTTGCGGATCATCACCGCCACCGTCACCATCCAGCCGCCGGCCGCGCCAGCCGGGCCCGCGTGGTCCGCCCAGGGCGGATCCACCGCCATCAGCCCCACGCCCACGGCGAAGAGCACGCTGCCCGCGCCCATCATCAGCGCGTAGACGCGTGCCGTGGGCCGGCCGCCGGGCGTGGCCCGCGTAGACAGCCAGGTGGGCACGAGCGAGGCGACCCAGAGCAGTACGAGCGCGGCCGGGTGAGAGGTCGTCATGAAGGCGGCCGTGAGTGAGGCACCGGCCAGGAGGCGGGTGGCGCCGCCGACCGTGGCAGCCCGCCGCGGTGCCACGAGCGTGATCGCGAGCGCCACGATCGCCACCAGCGGCAGCAGGATCGCCGTCAGCCCGTCGAGATGCACGAGGCTGCCGCCCGCCAGTCGTGGGCCGAGCAGCACCTCGTGGCCCGGCCCCGAGCGCCAGGTCCAGGCGAGCGTCAGCGCGGCGGCGAGTGACGTGGCCAGCGACCAGCCCGCCGGCAGCCGCGGGTTGAGCCGCGCGCCGGCCAACTGCGCACCGGCGATCCCCGCCAGCGGCGCGAAGGTGGCCACGGCCGCGGCGGCCGCGAGCAGGCGGTGGGACGTGAGCGCGTCGAGGATGGGCTCTGCGGCGAGCGGGTTCATGCGGCCCCCCGATCGCGATGCCACTCGTTGGCCACGTCCTGGCTGCCGCCGAGCCGGGCCACGAGCCGCCGCTCGAACTCGGCCGCCGCCTCGAGCGACGCGACCACTGGCGCCACCAAGAAGCGGCCGACCCAGGCATCCTCGAAGCCGCGGTCGAGCGCGATCCGGTAGAGCGTGGCCTGCAGGCCCGCCGGCAGGAGCCGCACGAGCGGGCTCTCACCCTGGCCCGGCGGGCCACCCAGCGCCGCCGAGAGTTCGTGGCGGTCGTGGAGCGCCGAGGGCGACCGCAGGATCTGAAGGCTGCGGAGGATCGCGTGGCTGATCACGTGCACCAGCGGCACGACCCGCCAGCCGAGGCCGATCTCCGCGAGGATCAGTCCGGCCTGGGTCATCGAGGCGTAGGCCAGCATCCCCTTGAGGTCGGTCTGCACGCTGCCCACGACCGCCGCGTGGATGGCGGTGCCCAGGCCGATCGCCACCAGCAGCCAGCCCGCGGCCGGCGCGGCGTCGAGCAGCGGGCCGCACCGCAGCAGCAGGTAGGCGCCGGCGTGGATCGAAAGGGCGCCGTAGAAGATCGCGCTCGAGGGAGTGGGGCCCTCCATCGCCCGCGGCAGCCAGCCGGAGAAGGGCACCTGCGCGCTCTTGCCCAGCGCCGCGAACACGAGCAACAGCGCCGCCGGCACTGCCGTGGCCGCGGGCACGAGGCAGGTGGCCGCGGGCCAGGCTCCGGCGAACACACGGCCGAAGTCGCCCGAGCCCACCGCGTGGTGGATCACCACGCCGGCCGCCAAGAGGCCCATGTCACAGATCCGGTAGGTGATGAAGGCCCGCAGCGCCGCAGCCACGGCCGTGCGCCGCTCGTGGAAGAAGCCGATCAGGAGCGTGGAGGAGATCCCGACGCACTCCCAGCCCGCGAACAACACGTCGATGCTGCCGGCCAACACGAGCAGGTTCATCCCGAAGCCGAACAGGGCCAGCAGGATGAAGAACCGCGTGAATCCAGGCTCTCGGTGGAGGTAGCGGCCGGCGAAGGCGTTGACAAGCGAGCAGAGGCCGGTCGAGAAGCAGACGTAAGGAATCGAGAGGCCGTCGGCCACGAGCTCGATCGTGGCGGTGTGATGCCCCACGGAAAACAGCGTGCCGAGGTGGACCACCTCGACGGGGAAGCCGCGGGCGGCCCCGACGGCGAGGCTCACGAGCGCCGCGACAAACGCGAGCCCGAAGCCCGCCGCGACGGCCCGTGTGGTCGCCTGCTCGGAGGGCGCGCGGCCCACCAGCGCCGGCAGGCCGAGGCCCAGGAGCGTGGCGGCGGGCGCCGCGATCTGCGTCACGATCAGGCCGGCTGCGAGGTCGTGGCGGGAGGCCAGGGCGGAAATCATGAGGCCTCCTCCTGCGGGGCGTGGCCGGGCCGGATCAGGGCTGGCGGCAGGTTGCCGCGGACGCCCGCGTACCAGTCGGCCGACCGGGCGACCTGTGGCAGCAGCGACGACTCGATCGCGTGGGGCATGAACCGTGCGAGCCTGCAGTCATACACCTCGGGCACGGGTCCCTGCGGCGGCCAGCAGGCCACGGTCACCCAGCCGTTGCGGATGAGCCGCTCCACGCCGGGCAGGGGCGTCACGGCCCGCCAGAGGCGGTCGGGTGTGGTCTCGACCACCAGCAGGAGCCGCACCGGCTCGTGGATCTCCACGCCCTGCAGCGGCAGGCCGGTGCGCAGGTCGCTTGCGTGGCCGTCCATCACGCCGATCAGGCCGGTGATATTGTGGGGAAGCTTCGTGCCCGCGCCATAGACGAGCGGGTCGATCCGGGAGAGCGTGTAGGCGAGGCTGATGCCGCTGCACACCGGGCCGACGGCGGCCAGCGTGCGGCTGAGGATCGCGTCGTCGGGATCGGCGTCGGGGTCGTATGACATCAGGAAGGCCCGGCGGTCAAGAAACAGATTACGGGTTCGCCGCCGGCGGCCCACGATGCAGACGGCCGTGGTGGCGTGGCCATACTCCGGCCGCACCTGCGCGAGGTCGGCGGCCCGGGCCTCCACGGCCCGCAGCGCGTCGGCCGGGGTGATTCCCCGTGGCACTGAGTCGAACCGCCGGCACCGCTCCTGGGCGTCGAGCGCGCGGGCCGCGACGCATGCCCGCACGAGCGATTCGAACTCGTCGCGATGGGTGACCGGCAGGCGGTCGGTGTCGAACCAGCTGATGCCGCTCGAGCAGGTGTCTTGCATCCCGCCCACGAAGACCGTGTCGCCGGGGATCGCGAGCCCGTCGGCGGCGAGCAGCGAGCGCACCGCCGGGTCGTTGGCCATGAGCGCGAAGGCCCGGGCATTCGGGCCGCCGCGGCCGCCGCCGCAGGCACCGCAGTCGTAGGCGCTCTCGTGGGGGTTGTTGAGGCTCGTCGATCCGTGGCCGAGGAGTACCACGAGTGGGGCGAACGAAGTGGTGAGGCCGATGTCTTCGAGCAGCCGGCGGACGATCGCGGCCATCTCCGCGGTGGTGAAGCCTGGCAGCGTGCCGTCGGGCAGGGCCGCGGCCGTGGTGCGTAAGAGCTCGAGCCGCGTGCGGATCCGCCGCCGGCCCCAGCCGCACACGCGGGCGGCCAGGAGCGAGGTGAGCCGTGGACAGACCACCCGCGAGACGAGCGGCACCGCCGCGATCGCGCCCCCCACGCTCGTTACGAGGCCGCCGATGAACAGCGTGCGGGAGCCGGCGAACAGCCGCTCACGGATCCGACCGCGGAGCCGCCGCGACCGCTGGCGGGCCCGATGATGGGAGAGGTGGTCGGCCTCGGGCTCCTCGATGACCGTGTGCCCGGGGCGGACCACGATCGGGCAGAGGGGCGTGGCGTGCCAGTCGTCGAGGCCGCGGTAGTTCATCGGCACGGCGAAGAACCCGGCGGCGCCGAAGGTCTCGATCTGCGAATCGGTCTCCTCGAGGTGGCGGCGGAGCGATTCACAGCGGTCGTCGATGCAGAACACGACCTGGGCCTGCCGCCGCGGTGTGGAAGCGGGCCGGGGCTCGGGCGGGAGGGCGGCGAGCGCGTCGAGGATGGTGGTGTTGAATCGCCGCTCGTAGGCCAAGTGAAGCAGCCGCCGCCGGGTGAACGAGTCAAAGGCGTAGATGCTCCGCTCGAGCGCCACGATCTCGTGGGTGGTGAGGCTGCGGACGTCGACGGCCGAGAGGCCGAGCAGCTGCGCGAGCTGATGCAGCAGGAACGCCCGCGACACCGTGCCGGGCCCGCGGGTCGCCGGGAAGCGATCGCGAAGCTCAGCCCACAAGGCGGCCAGCCGCACAGGTTCGGCCTCGTCCTCGGCGGCGGCACCGACGAGCCGGTCGGCCGTAAAGGCGGCGGCCGCCCGGTCGAACACCAGCCGCACTGCCAGGAAGTCGGCCAGTCGCGCCGGCAGCCTGACGCACGGGGCGAGGTCGGGCCGCTGCTCGAACTGCCAGACCATGCCCGCCCAGCCGCGGAGCGCGAGCAGCGACGAAGCCACCACCTCGGCCCGGTCGCGGGCTGCGATCGCAAGCGCATCGAGTTCCTCGGCGATCACCTGGAAGGCCACGTCGCCCGGGTCACGCCGGTCGGCCGCGGTGCGACAGCGGGCGGCGATCTCGGTGAACCGGGCGCGCAGCCCGCGGGCCCAGCGATCCTCCGGGCCGAACTTGCTCGCCACTTCGGCCACGGCCGCGAGCAGCCCGCGCTCGCGATTGGCCATGACCCAGTCGGCCACGCCCTGATCGAGGTAGGCCGACACCAGCCGGATCAGCGGCGGATGAGTGAGCGCGTCGGGGTCGAGGTCGGGCCGCACCGCCACGATCAGCTCGCGGGGCCGGGCCGGTGGAAGACGGTGCACGACCGCGGCCCGGCCGCCGGCGGTGGCCTCCACGCAGGCGTGCCAGAGGTCACTGGCGGCACGGTGCTCCGTGATCTGGCCGCCGTCCGGCCCGTTGCCGGCGGCCACGAGGCGGGCGCGGCAGGCCGGGTCGAGATCGGGACGCAGCCGCTCGGTGGCGTCGCCTTCGGTGAGTGTCCAGCGGACAGCCGTGTCGCTCTCGTGCTTGAGGCCCTTCGTGAGCAGCACCCGCTGGACGTCGACGAGCCTCACTCGGCCTCCGGCCAGTGGCTCGGCCGCCCGCGGGCCGAGGTCGTCGGCCAGGATCGCGTCGATGTCGGCGGGCTGGATGCGGCCCCGGGCCAGCGCCTCGCGGTAGACGCTCTCTTCGAGGTAGGGCTGAGCATGCATCAGCCGCGCCGCCTCCTCGACCGCCTGCTCGAAGGGCCGATCCTCGAAGCCATGCAGCGGATTGAGCGCCACGAACGACGAGATCGGTCCCTGCGCGGGCAGGAGGCGGGCCGCCGCGGCGACGAGGCCGCGCAGGCTGTTGGGGTCGCATGGCGCGTTGGGGTCAGCCATTTCGTCAGACACGAAAGATCGCCTCCGGGCATCGTCGGGCCGGGAGCGGGCGAGATGCGCCGCCGCACCGGGAATCCATCACGGCCTGGCTCCGGGCCGCTCGGGGCGGCGCGGAACGAGTCAGGCACAGGGCCGATTCAGGCGCGGGAAGGCGGGCCGCGGATGGGGGCGGCGGCAAGGCAGGCACCCGCCGCGCGGCGGCCGTGGCAGTCGGAGAGAGTGCCGCCGCGTGAGGCTGGCGGATCAACCGCGATCGAGGAGCCGGGCGCGGCGTGCTTGGCCGGCGCGTTCTCTTCGTCTTCCGGCGACTCGTCGGGCGACTCCTCGCGTGGCTGAGGGTCGGGATCGCGATCGTCGGTGGCGATGGAGCAGCCGCCGGCGGGCGCGGGGCGGATTTCGAGGCCGCCGCCCACCATCGCCGTGATCAGGAGCAGCACGATGGCCGCTGGCGACAAACCTCGACGCGAAAGCAATCGCGACAGTGACATGCTGAGTCCGCGGAAACCGCCTTATCCCGTGGATCATAACTCCGACGCGAGGGCCGGGGCAAGGTTCAGAGTAGGTCGGGACTGCCCGTGCCCCGTCGCCGGACGTTCGCTGCGCCCATCCTGGGCTCCGCTCACTCGGACCTGGCTGCGCTCCGCCATCCCTGGCTGCGCTTGCCAGCTACGCCGGCTCTCGGAGCACGGGCAGCCCCTCCCGGCCCCCGCTTGGCTCCTTTTGGGTAGCGTATCGCCGTGCATCCCACCCTCTCGCCCGCCGCCGACAGCCCCGACCTCCGGCCCGTGA
>CAMCPF010000134.1 GCA_945876515.1 Candidatus Kuenenia stuttgartensis | reverse complement strand
CCATCGCGGCCGGGGCCTTCACGTTCTCGCCGCCCGGCACCCTCGTCTACAACGGCTTGCCAAAGCCCTACACTGCGACCGCGGCCGGGCCGGGTGGCACGCTCTCGAACATGATCTATTCGTACACGGGCGTGAGCGGCACGACGTACGGGCCGTCGGTGACTGCCCCGACGAATCCGGGCTCGTACTCCGTGACGGCAGCCTTGTGGACCTCCAACTACGTGGGCTCGGCCACACAAACCTTCACGATCACCAAGGCTCCCGTACCCCCATCCGACATCACCCTCACTCCTCCCGAAAGCCTGACCTACAGCGGCACCGCAAAGTCCTTCGCCGCGTCCTCCGCCGGCATCGCAGGCTTCACATTCAGTTACAGCGGCCGTGACGGCACAGCGTATGGCCCGAGCAGCACGGCTCCCACCTACGCCGGCAGTTACACCGTCACCGCCACGGTGAATGATCCGCTCTTCGCGGGCACGAAAAGCCTCGATTTCGTGATCGCCAAGATCGTGCCCACGATCACGACGAATCCCTCGATCTGGCCGCTTCTCACCTACGGCCAGGCGCTGTCGGCAACCAGACTCCGCGATGGCGTCGCCAGTGTGCCCGGGACGTTCGCCTTCGAGAATCCTGCCACGGTATTGGACGCAGGCACGTATTGGCAGAGGGTCGTGTTCACGCCGACCGATACCGTCAACTGCACCACCGCCATTGGGTCAGCACTCGTTTACGTTTTTTCGCAGACCATTGCGGCTGGAGCCTTCACATTCACACCGCCCGGCAGCCTCGTCTACGACGGTTCTCCAAAGTCGTTCGCGGCGACCGCAGCCGGGCCCGCGGGCACGCTCTCCGCGATGAGCTATTCGTATGCGGGCATTGGCGGCACGACCTACGGCCCATCGGCAACCGCACCCACGAACGCCGGTTCCTACTCGGTGACGGCGACGCTCGCGGGCGGCAACTTCACCGGGGCCGCCACTCAGACCTTCACGATCGCGAAGGTCACTCCCGCAATCAACTGGGCCACGCCCGCCAGCATCACCTACTACACCGCCCTCTCGGCAACGCAGCTGAACGCCACAGCCAATGTCGACGGCGCATTTTCCTACACCCCCGCCGCGGGAACAGTTCTCGGAGTTGGCGCGCACGTCCTTCAGGCTGTGTTCACTCCACACGACACGACGAACTATGCCACCGTCACGGCGAGCGTACCGCTGCAGGTCACCTCGCCCCAGTTGCCGATCGCGCTCCGCGCGTCGCCGAATCTGACCTATGACGGCACCGCAAAGCCGTATGCCGTTTCACAAAATGCATATCTGGCAGCGGGTCGGGAGCATGCGATCGCCCTCAAGGCCGACGGCACGGTCGTGGCTTGGGGGAGAAATAATGCCGGGCAGGCGACGGTTCCCTCGGGGCTGACGGGGGTCGTGCAGGTAGCGGCGGGATACGAGTACTCGGCAGTCGTCAAAGCAAACGGGACGGTCGTTACCTGGGGCTCCAGTGCGATTACCACGTTTACGAACTTGAATCTCGTCACCAACGCCGTTGCTGCAGCCGCCGGCAACTTCTTTATCGCTGTCCTTCGTGCAGACGGCACAGTGACTACGTTTGGCCTGGTTTACAACACCCAGACATTGATCGTTCCTGCCGGCCTGTCGGGGGTCACGGCGATCGCCGCTGGCGACGACCACGTCTTGGCACTCAAGAACGACGGCACGGTCGTCGCGTGGGGCCGGAACTCCTCTGGACAGGCCACGGTGCCCGCCGGGCTCAGCAACGTCGTGGCCGTTGCGGCAAGTGGCACACACTCATTAGCCCTCAAGGCGGATGGCACGGTCGTCGCCTGGGGCGACAACTCCATGGGACAAGGCAATGTCCCGTCCGGCCTGTCCGGCGTGGTGGCAATCACGGCCGGGTCCAGTAACTCATACGCGCTCAAGGCCGATGGCACCGTGGTGGGCTGGGGTTACGACTATACGAGGGTCGTTCCGGCAAATGTCACTGGCGTGGCAGCGCTCGCCGCTGGGGGGCAGCACGCCTTCGCCATCAACACCGATGGCACGGTGACGGCCTGGGGGCGGATCCTGAACCACAGCGGCAGCGATCAGAGCGACGCCGCTCCGTTCGTGCCAAGTCCACTGAGCGGCGTTGGGAATTTCAGCTTCTCGTACAGCTATGCCGGCCGAGCCGGCACGACGTATCCCGCCACTACCTCTGCGCCGACGAATGCAGGAAACTACACGCTCACCGTCTCCTCGACACTCGCGGAGTACAGCTACGGCAAGACGCTCGACTTCACGATCGCCAAGGCGACGCCCACGATCACGACGCTGCCACAGGTGTCGCTCATCACCGAGGGCCAGCCGCTCTCGGCTGCGATCCTGAATGACGGCGTGGCGAGTGTGCCTGGGACGTTCGCGTTCCGCGAGGCCTCGTTCGTGCCGTCGGCCGGCGTGACCACGCAGGAGATCACGTTCACGCCGACCGACGCGATCAACTACAGGACGGTCATCACCACGGTCGCCGTGCGGTCGCAGGGAACAAACGCGGCCATCCCCGACATCCTCTCCCTTCCGACTGCCGGGTCGATCAGGTTTGGCCAGCGGCTCCAGGATTCGGCGCTCAGCGGCGGGGCTGCGAGTGTGCCGGGGACATTCGTCTTCTCGTCCGCGCTGACGACTCCAAACCCTGGCACCGCCCGCCAGAGCGTCACCTTCATTCCTGCCGACATCGTGAGCTACGCGGCGGTGACATTGTTCGTGTCGCTTACCGTGACCGATGGCATCATCAGCCCGCTCAACATAGCTCTGATCCCGCCTGCCAGCCTCGCGTACGATGGTGCGCCGAAAGCATTCCGCACATCGCGTGGCTCGCTCCTGTCGGCCAGCAACAGCGGCTATCTTCTCGTCGCGAAATCCGACGGCACGGTTGGCGGCTATCCAACGCATGCAAGTACCCCACCACTGTCCATTCCCGCGGGGCTTGCAGGCGTGGTGGCTGTTTCGGCCGGCAGCGGTTCGTACAGGGCCCTGAAGTCAGACGGCACGCTTGCCGAATGGGGGTCCACCTGGCAGGGCGCAGCGCCTGCCGGCCTGAGTGGCGTGGTGGCGATCACCAGCGGCACTTACCATTCGTTGGCGCTGAAATCCGACGGCACGGTCGTCGCCTGGGGCGAAAACTACTATGGGCAGCGGAATGTCCCGGCCGGGCTCTCGAATGTGGTCGCCATTGCAGCAAGCTCAAGCACGTCATTCGCCCTCAAGTCGGATGGCACGGTCGTCGCTTGGGGAAGCAACCAGAATGGCCAGTGCGATGTTCCAGTCGGCCTGTCTGGCGTGATTGCGATCAGCGTTGGAAACAATGGCACCATCGCCGCCCTGAAGTCCGACGGTACCGTCGTAAGTTGGGGGCGGAACGTCGATTTCAGCAACAACGTCACCGGGCAGGCGACGGTGCCGGCCGGCCTTAACAATGTCGTCGCCCTGGCGGTTGGCGATTGGCACACCGCTGCACTCAAGGCCGACGGTACTGTTGTGTCCTGGGGCCTAGGCACCGACTTGGTGCGCTTGGATACCAGAAATATCGTCCCTCATAACCTGTCCGGCGTCGTCGCTCTCAGTGCCGGGCACAACAAGACATACGCACTGCGATCGGATGGTTCGGTCGTGTGGTGGGGCCAAGGCGGGTATACTGATTATTACTATGTTGATGGCCGGCAGTATGTTTTGACAGAAGGCCCTTATGCGGGCTACTCTGTCACTGCGCCGTCGATCATGCCGCTTCTCGCCGCCGACTCGGCAGGCTTCGCGTTCTCGGCAGCCTACGCCGGCCGCGATGGCACCAGTTACGCCTCGAGTGCGACGCCGCCGACCAATCCCGGCGACTACTCTGTCACCGTCATCGGCACCGATCCGGACTTCGTCGCCACGAAGACTATCGACTTCTCGATCGCGAAGGCGTTGCCTACGATCACCGCGGTGCCCGTGGCGACGGGGATCACGTATGGCCAAACTCTCGCCGTCTCGTCCTTGAGCGGCGGATCGGCCAGCGTCGACGGCGCGTTCGCCTTCGCCGCCCCGACCACCGTGCCGAACGCCGGCACGCATTCGCAGTCTGTCGTCTTCACGCCAAGCGACACCTCCGTCTATGGCCCCGTGACCGTTAGCGTGCCGGTGACTGTTGCCCGGCTCACGCCCACACTCGTCACACTGCCGACGGCCACCTCGGTCATCTACGGCCAGACGCTGGCCTCTTCCGAGCTTGCCAACGGCTTGGCCACGGTCCCGGGAACGTTCTCCTTCACGTCGTCCAGCACGGTGCCTGACGCTGGCAGTTCGAGCCATGGCATCACGTTCACCCCCGCCGACTCGGTGAACTACGATTCATTCACGGCCAGCGTGAACGTATTTGTCACTGGAGGCCCGCCGACCATCACGGCCCCGCCGACGGCCACGTCGATCCGTTATGGCCAAAACCTCGCCTACTCGGCCCTCTCCGGCGGCATCGCCAGTGTGCCTGGAACGTTCGCCTTTGCGGACGAGTCGCTCGTCCCGGCCTCCGGCACGGCGAATCAGAATGTCGTGTTCACGCCGACAGACACCGAGAACTACACCCCGGTTACGCTTGCCGTCGCCGTGCGGGTGCGGTCGTTCGACACTGCTGACGATGCGGGAACGGCAGGTGAAGCGACGGGCCTGGCTAACGGTACCGCCGGTTTGGACGCTGTCGGGAACGTGCTCGACAGCGATACGAACTACGACATGAGCGGGCTCACGGTGACGGGCATCGCCAGCTCACATGGAGCCGGCACGATCGGCACGCCGCTGGCGGGGAGCTACGGAACGCTCACCATGCTTCCGGGCGGCAATTACGTCTATGTGGTGGACAACGCGAATGCCACGGTGCAAGCGCTCGCCCCGGCCGCGACGCTCGTCGAGAGTTTCGCCTATAGCGTCGCCAGTGCGACTGACACGGCGTCGGCCACGCTGCGAATCACCATCTACGGCGGAAACGACGGCCCCTCGCTGACAGCAATCCCCGTCGCCGTGACATCCGTCAACGAAGACACGGAGGCCGAACTGACGTTCGCCGCCATCGCGGCCGCCGGCGACGAGTCGGACGTCGACGGTTTGATTACGGCGTTCGTCGTCAGATCGGTGCCGAGTGGCACGTTGCGGATCGGTGCCAGCGTCGGCACCGCCACGCCGTGGGATGCGGCCACGAACGCGGCGATCACGGCCGACCTGAAGGGCTACTGGATGCCCGCGGCCAACGCGTCAGGGACCATTGTGGCGCTCACGGTCGTGGCCCGCGACGACGGCGGTCTCGAGTCACCGCTGGCGGTAGAAGGACTGGTGACGGTGCTGGACGTGAACGACCAGCCAACCGACATCGCCCTTACGGCCAACGCCGTGGCCGAGAACGCCCCGATTGGCACCGCAGCCGGCACGCTGTCCTCCGCTGACGCTGACGCGGGCGAAACCTTCACCTATTCGCTCGTCTCCGGCGCCGGCGACACTGATAACGCCGCCTTTACGATCGACGGAAACACGCTCGAGACCGCCACCCGCTTTGACTTCGAAGCGAAGAACATCTACGCCGTCCGCATCCGTTCGACCGACGCCAACGGCCTGTTCACGGAGAAGGCCTTCACGATCTCGGTCACCAACCTCAACGAGGCACCCTCCGATATCGGCCTGGTCGGCTCCGCTGTCGCCGAAAACGCAGCCAGCGGTGCGGCCATTGGCACGCTGTTCACGACCGACGCCGACGCGAGCGACAGTTTCACGTATGTGCTCGTCTCCGGTGCAGGCGACACCGACAACGCCGCCTTCACGATCGAGGGCAGCACGCTGAAAACGAGCGGTGTGTTCGACTTCGAGACGAAATCCAACTACTCCGTCCGCGTCCGCAGCATCGACGCCGGTGGCCTCTTCACCGAGAAGACTCTCACGATCCTGGTGACCGACGTCAACGAGACGCCTTCCGACATCCGCCTCACGTCCGACACCGTGGCCGAAAACGCCCCGAGCGATACACGCGTCGGAACCCTCTCGACGACCGACGTTGACGCCGGCGACATCTTTACCTTCTCGCTCGTCTCGGGTGCCGGCGACACCCACAACACCGCCTTCACGATCGACGGCAACTCGCTCAAGACGAGCGCTGCATTCGATTTCGAAGCCGCGAGCAGCTACACCGTCCGCGTCCGCTCCACCGACGCGGGCGGCCTCTTTACGGAGAAGGCCCTCACGATCCTTGTGGTGGACGTCAACGAGACTCCCTCCGACATCAGTCTCACAACCAGCAATGTTGCGGAGAATGCCCCGATTGGCACCGCAGTCGGCACGCTCTCTTCCGCCGACGCTGACGCCGGCGACACGTTTACCTACTCGCTCGTCTCGGGCACCGGCGACGCCAACAACGCCTTGTTCGCGCTCGACGAGGGCACGCTCAGAACTGCTGTCTCATTCAACTTCGAGGTCAGGAGCAGCTATACCGTCCGCGTTCGCTCCACCGACGCTGGTGGACTCTTCACTGAGAAGTCGTTCATCATCCTGGTGACGGACGTCAATGAGACGCCCTCCGACATCAGTCTCACGGTGAACACCGTCGCGGAGAACGCATCGATCGGCACCTCGATCGGCACACTCTCCACGGCCGACGTCGATGCTGGCGACACCTTTACCTACTCGCTCGTCTCCGGCACGGGCGACACCGACAACGCCGCCTTTTCGATCGACAACGCGACGCTCAGGACGGCCGCCGGTTTCAACTTCGAGGCGAAGAGCAGCTATGCCATCCGCGTCCGCAGCACCGACGCCGGTGGAAGTTTCACCGAGAAGTCCTTCACGATCCTGGTGGCGGACGTCAATGAGACGCCATCCGACATTGGCCTCTCGGCCGACACCGTCGCGGAGAATGCATCCAGCGGTACCTCGATCGGCACGCTCACGACGACGGACGTCGACGCGGGCGACACGTTCGTCTATGCGCTGGTGGCCGGCACCGGCGACACCGACAACGCCGCCTTCACAATTGACGGCAGCACGCTGAAGAGTGCCGCGAGTTTCGACTTCGAAACGCAGGCCAGCTTTACCGTCCGCGTCCGCTCGTCCGACTCCAACGGGCTGTTCACCGAGAAGCCGTTCACGATCACGGTCACGAACGTATACGAGGCCCCGACTGACATCACGCTCTCCGGCAGCACGGTCGTGGAGAACACCGCCAGCGGCGCGTCCGTCGGCACGCTCTCGACGGCGGACGTCGACGCGGGCGACACGTTCACCTACACGCTGGTGTCGGGTGATGGCGACACGGACAACGCCTTCTTCGCGATCGACGGCGGCGTGGTGAAGACCAGCGCTGTCTTCAACTTCGAGGTCAGGAATGCCTACAGCGTCCGCGTCCGCTCGACCGACGCCAACGGGCTGTTTACCGAGAAGTCATTCGCGATCACGGTCACGAACGTCAATGAGGCTCCGACCGACATCACGTTGACGGGTAGCACCTTCGCCGAGAATGCGACTAGCGGTACTACAGTTGGCTCGCTCACCACGACGGACGTCGACGCCGCCGACACGTTCACCTACACGCTGGTCGCCGGCACCGGCGACGCAGACAACGCCGCCTTCACGATCGACGGCAGCACG
>CAMCPF010000133.1 GCA_945876515.1 Candidatus Kuenenia stuttgartensis | reverse complement strand
GGCCCTCCGGCCTAATGATTAATGATGAACTCGTTCGAGTTCAGCACGGCCCACCAGACGTCCTGGAGCGCGCCGGCGACATCGCCTTTGCGGGCCCCTAGCAGGGCCGTGGCCACCTGCCGCTCCTTGGCGGTGGGCGTCCGCGACAGGGCCGAGAGGTAGAGCGAGTCGATCTTCTGGGCCGGCGACACCCCGCTGGCAGCCACCTTGTCGAGGAAGCCTCCCTTCCCCACGCTCGTCGCCTCTTTGATCAACTCTCCGTTGAACATCATCAACACCTGGGGGATCGAGCCGTTGAAGGTCGTCGCGTCATCCCCCTCATCGGTGCCAAAGGCAATGATGAACTGCGAAAGCCACTGATCCTTCTTCTTCGCGGCGTCCTCTCCCACCCGCGTCTGGTCGGCCTCGGTGGCCGTCAAGAGCGACTCGTAGAGCTGTTCGGCCTGCATTTGCCGGAGATAGAAGTGCGTGAACTTCGGCCGCTCGCCCAGCGAGGGGTCGTCGGACTTGTTGCCGGGGAGGGACTTGCTCGACAGGGCGTAGGGCTTCGAGAGCACGATCCACCGCATCAGCTCCTTGACGTCGAAGCTCTGCTCGCGGAACTGCTCGGCGAGACCGTCGAGGAGTTCCGGATGCGACGGCGGGTTGTGGTCACCGAGGTCATCGACCGGCTTGGTGAAGCCGTAGCCCAGGAAATGGCCCCACGTCCGGTTCACCATGGCCCTGGGAAAGTAGGGGCTCGCCTTGATGAGTTGGGCGAGTTCCTTCCGGCGATTCGCGCCGTAGGGACCATCGGCGTTTTCCCCGGGCAGATAACCGCTCTTCGAAATCTCAGTCCCATCGATGAAGACGGGATAGGCCACCTTCATCAAGCCGTTGCGGAGTTCGTAAAAGAGTTCGGCCTCCTCGGGATTGCCGCCCTCGCCCGCAAAATCCTCGTCCACGAGCTCCACCCACTGCACGTCGTCGGTGCCGTCCCGCCGCCGCAGGGCACGCGTCTGCCGAAAGAAGGCGTTGAGTTCCCAAAACTGGTTTTGCTTGCCCTTGTTGAAGGGATGGTTGTGGCACTGCGTGCACTGCACCTGCAACCCGAGGAACACCTGGGCCGTCTTCGCGGTCGCCTGGACGCCGTTCTCGACGCCCATCTCCTCCATCTTGCCGCTCAGGAAGTTCGTGGCGCCGTTGAATCCCTCGGTGCCCTTGCGGTTCGCATTCACACCGGTGGCGGTCACCAACTCCACCATGAACTGGTCGTACGGAACGTTCTTGGAGAGCGTCCGCCGCAGATACTGCCGCATGCCGGGCCGGCTGACACGCTCGTTGGTGACGTCGCGGCCGATCAGGACCGTCGTCCAGACGTCGGTGAAGTTGCGAGCGTATTCGTCTACGTAGTCGTCGCCGAGCAACTTGCCGGCCAGCGTCACCTTCTTGGCAGGAGACGAATCCGCCATGAACTCCTGCAGCTCCTTGACCGTCGGCACGCGGCCGATCAGATCGAGGTAGACCCGCCGGCACCACTCGCCATCGGTCGCGTTCGCCGAGGGCTGGAGCCCGGCATCCGCCCAGCCCGCCGTGATCTGCTCGTTGATGAACTTGACCTGCGGAATCCCGTAGTGCTCGTCGACCGCTTTGTCCGGGGCGGCTGCCAAAGGGCCGGCGATGCTCCCCGCCATGAGCAGAAGGGCACCCGTGCAAACGGCATGACGCATGATGGGCTCTCCGCGGAAAGGACGGCTCAACGACGGCACCGACCCATTTTATTCGGAAAGCGGCCGGCGGCCTATTCCCGAACCGGAAAGTCCCCCGATCACTGCCGAGCTGCTTCCAGCCGGGGCGACTGGGAGGCAGACGCCTCGGCCCCCCCCACGAACTCCAGGATCGCCCGCTGGCCGGCATCGCCGAGCCGGGGCTTCGAAAGCTTCAGGATGCGGGTGTAGCCGCCCGGCCGGTCGGCGAATCGGGGGGCGATCACCTCGAACAGGATGCGGGCAGCCTGCTTGTCACCGAGCAACTGCACCGCCCGCCGGCGGGCGGTCACCGCGGGGGCCATGGCCTTCGCCCAATCCCGCCAACGCGGGCTCGCCCGCCACTCCTTCCAGGCCGCGGTACCCCGCTCGGCCGTGGTGCCGAACTCGGCAGCCCGCCCTGCGGCCGCCAGGCCACGGCGGGCGATGGTGATGCACCGCTCCACGACGGGCCGCACTTCCTTGGCCTTCGGGAGCGTGGTGACGATCCGACCTCGGACCTTCGCCGCCCCCACCTCGCCGGCGTCGACTTCCCGCTCCGTGAGCATCAACGCGGAGGCGAGATTGCGGAGCAGGGCCCGCTGGTGCGACGGGCTACGGCCAAGTACTCGGCCCTTGCGACGGTGACGCATGACTGTGGTTTCCTCGTGAACGTCCGCCAGTTGGCGGATCAGGTTTCGGCAGCCGCCGGCATGCCCATGCCCAGCCGCAGCCCGACTTCGCGGAGCTTATCCTCGATCTCTTGCAGCGTGGTCTCGCCGAAGTTCCGCACCTCCAGGAGCTCCTCGCGGGTCCGACCCACGAGATCGCGCACGGTCTCAATGCCCTCCTCATGGAGGCAGTTGGCGGCCCGCAGCGACAGCCGCAGGTCCGACACGAGCATGCCGAGCCGGCTCTCGAGCGGCGCCTCGACGGCGAACAGGTCGGCTGCCGACGGCAGCGGCACCTCCGGCCCCGGCGTGGTGTACCCCACGAACGGATTGAGGTGCTTCCGCAGGATCTTGGCGGCCTCGACGAGCGCCGTCTCCGGCGTGATCGTGCCGTCGGTCCAGATCTCGAGCGTCAGCTTGTCGTAGTTGGTCTTCTGGCCGACTCGGGTCTCCTCGACCTCGTACTTGACCCGGGTCACGGGGCTGAATACGGCGTCCAGCGGAATGATGCCGATCTCCTGCGAAGCCTGGCTGTGCTCGCTCGACGGCACGTAGCCCCGCCCGTTTTCGACCACCATCTCCAGTTCGAACGGCACGTCGTCCGTCAGCGTCGCCAGGACGAGATCCTTGTTGACCACCTCCACCGCGTCGTCGGTCTGGATATCAGCGCCCGTGACCGGACCGCGGCTGCTCTTCTCGACCCGAATCACGCGGGTCGAGTCGCTGTGGTTCTTGACGACGAGGCTCTTGACGGCCAGCACGATGTCGGTGACGTCCTCCTTGACACCCTTGATCGTGGTGAACTCGTGCAGGGCTCCAGCGAGCTTGATCTGGGTGACGGAACTGCCCTCGAGACTAGACAGCAAGACCCGCCGCAGGCTGTTGCCCACGGTGGTGCCGAACCCCCGCTCGAAGGGTTCCGCGGTGAACTTGCCGTAGGTGCCGGTCAACGTGGCCTGATCGGCCGTCACGACACTGGGCAGTTCCAGCCCGCGCCAACGGATATGCATGCGTCGCTCCTCCGAGTACTCACTTGGAACAAAGTTCGATGATCAGATTGGCCTGGACGGGAATCGAAATGTCGTCCGCCCCCGGCAGCCGATCGACCCGGGCCTCGGGGATCGCCCCCTCGACACGGGACAGGAAATCGGGGACATCACGCCGAAACTCGGCCAGGGCGGCGTGGACCAACTGCAGGCTCTTCGCTCGGTTCTTGACCCGCACCAAGTCGCCCGCCTTGACGAGGTAACTCGGGATGTCGAGCCGACGGCCATTGACCGTGATGTGCCCGTGCATCACCATCTGTCGCGCAGCTGCCCGCGAGGCGGCGAAACCGAGCCGGTGGACGACGTTGTCGAGCCGCCGCTCCAGCAGCGACATCAGTGTCTCGCCGGTATTTCCCTTGCCCCGCTCGGCCCGGGCGAAGTAGGTGCGAAACTGCCGTTCGAGCACGCCGTAATAGTGCTTCAACTTTTGCTTCTCACGCAGCCGAATGCCGTAGTCGGTCGGCTTGGGGCGGCGCTTCTGAATCACGCCCGGCGGCACGGGCCGCCGCTCGAAGGCGCACTTCGGCGTGTCGCACCGGCTGCCCTTGAGGAACAACTTGAGGCCGTCGCGGCGGCAGAGGCGACAAACCGGACCAGTGATGCGTCCCATGGCGTGTTTCTAGACGTAAAGGAAACGGGAAAGAGTGAACGAAAACGGCACTGGCCGGTCAGACACGGCGCTTCTTGGGAGGGCGGCAACCATTGTGGGGAAGCGGCGTGATGTCCTCGATGCTGCGGACGTTCATGCCGGCGGCCTGCAGGGCGGTGATGGCGCTCTCGCGGCCGCTGCCCGGCCCCTTGACCCGAACCTCAAGATCCTTAACGCCGAACTTGGCAGCCTTCTCGGCCGCCTGCTGGGCGGCCATTTGGCCTGCGAAGGGCGTACCCTTGCGGCTCCCCTTGAAGCCGCAGGTGCCGCCGCTGGCCCAACAGAGCGTGTCGCCCCGGGCATCGGTGATCGTCACGGTCGTGTTGTTGAAGCTCGCCACGATGTAGGCGATCCCCGTCGACACGCTTTTTTTCTTGGCCTTGCCTGCCTTCGACATTGCTCAAACCCTGGTGAACAGGACTCCCGAAACACTCACCCGCGCGAGCGGCCCCAGGCCGCCGCCCGTCCTACTTGAGATCCTTGACGCCCTTCTTGCCGGCCACGGTCTTCTTGGGCCCCTTCCGCGTGCGGGCGTTGGTACGAGTTCGCTGACCCCGCACCGGCAGCCCGCGACGGTGCCGAATACCGCGATAGGTCGCGATGTCTTTCAGCCGCGAGATGTTTTGGGCGACCTGCCGTCGCAACTGCCCCTCGACCACGTAGTCTTTGTCGAGCAGGGCGGCCAGGCGGGCGAGTTCGTCCTCGTGGAGGTCACGAGCCCGGCTCAGCGGGTCGACGCCCGCCTTGTGGCACAACTCCCGTGCCACCCGCGGCCCGACGCCGTACAGGTATTGGAGGGAGAAGATGGTCTTCTTCTCCGAGGGGATGTCGACACCCATCAAGCGTGGCATGAACCAATCCTCTTCGAGCACGAACCTGGCCGTAGCGGCATCCCGCCCGGCACCCGTGCCGAGCAAACCGCATGTCGCCCCGATGCCCGTTCGCTCATCCCTGCCGCTGCTTGTGACGGGGATCAGCGCAGACGACGAACACCACTCCGCGACGGCGGACGATCTTGCACTTGTCGCACATGCGACGAACGCTGGCGCGAACCTTCATGACGACACTGGTGGCCGCTTCCGGCCACCCCTGCAAACCGTTGGGGAGCGAATCGGGTCGAGCCTCAGATAATAGGTCGCCCGGTGGCCGGTTCGCAAGGGGGTGGCCTGAAACCCGCTGGTTCCGGCGTCCTCGCGGCTCAGGCCGCCGATTCCGCGGTCCCCACGACCTCCCCGTTGGCCGGGGGAGCCGTGAGCACGACCGGCCCGGCGTCGGTGATCGCGACGGTGTGCTCGAAGTGAGCGCTCGGCCGCCCGTCGATCGTGGATTGGGTCCAGTGGTCGGCCAGGGCGCGGACCTTCTTGGAACCCATGTTGACCATCGGCTCGACCGCGATCACGAGCCCGGGCTCCAGCTCGAAATCGTGATTGCGACGAAAGGCCGGCGTGCAGAAGTTCGGGACCTGGGGGTCCTCGTGCATGCTCCGCCCGATCCCATGGCCGACAAAGTTCTCGACCACCGAAAAACCGTGGTCGCGGACATACTTCGCCATCTCGGAGGCCACATCGCTCCAGCGGTTCCGAACCGCCATCAGATCGATGGCCAACTGGAGCACGCCCGACGTGCAGTCGAGCAGCCGTTGCACGTCAGCCGTCACTTCGCCGACCGGATGGGTGAAGGCAGAGTCGCCGCACCACCCGCCCAGGCTGCATCCGGTGTCGATGCTGACCACGTCGCCCACTCCCAGCACCCGCGGGCCGGGAATGCCGTGGACCACCTCGTCGTTGACGGAGATGCAGCAGACCGCCGGGAACGGAACCTTGCCCGGCACACCCTTGAACAGGGGAATCGCACCATGCTCGACGAAAAAGGCCTCGACGGCCGCGTCGATGTCGCCGGTCGTGGCACCGGGCCGCACCAGGCCGCGAGCGACCTGATGGGCTCCCCAGACGACGAGGCCTGCACGCCGCATCAGGGCGATTTCACGGGGGCTGCGCAGATTGACCACGGACGGGGCACCACCGGGCGAAAAGGGTTCGGCCCGCCGCGGGCCGTCGCAGCAGTATACCGGCGGGCCGCCCGCTGCACGATCACCTGCTCAATGGCGGGTCGTGTTGCGCTCGAAGCGGCGCACGGCCTCGCGGACCCGCGCAAAGATCTCGTCCGCGGTGCCCAGTCCGTCGATCGAGGCCAGCTTTCCCTGGCGGCCATAGTAGTCGAGCAGCGGGGCCGTCTGCACCTCGAAGCTTGTAATCCGCTTGGCGAAGATCTCAGGGTCGTCGTCGGCCCGCTTGCGGGCCAGCATCCGCCGGACCAGTTCGTCACGTGGGACCGCCAGTTCGATCACCCCGTCGACGCTCATGGCCTGACGCTCGAGCAGGTCGTCGAGCGTCTCAGCCTGGGGGAGCGTGCGTGGGAAGCCGTCGAGCAGGCAGCCGTCACGACAGTCGGAGTCGGACAGCCGGCGATTCACCATGCCCAGGATGATCGGGTCGGGCACCAACTGGCCCCGCTCCATGTAGCGGGCCGCCTCCACACCAGCCGGCGTGGCCGCCTTCACCTCGGCCCGGAGCATCTCGCCCGTGGAGAGGTGGGGAATCCGCAGGAGATCGACCAGCCGCTGGCACTGCGTCCCCTTCCCTGCTCCCGGGGGTCCGATGAGGATGATCCGCATGACCGGCAGCCGCTGGATGGAAGGACGAGTGGGGCCGGCCGGGCCGGCATGACGACGGCGGACTCCCTGCCGTGGGCCGCTGCCACGAAATCAGCTTCGTTCCAGCAGCCCGCTGTAGTTCCGCATCACGAGGTGGCTGTCGATCTTCTGCACGAGGTCGAAGACGACGCTGACGGCGATCAACAGACCTGTGCCGCCGTAGAAACTGGCCGCCTGGTAGGGGATGCCGAGAAAGCCGGCCACGACCGTCGGAATCACGGCCACGAGCGCCAGGAACCCGGCACCGACGTAGGTGATCCGCTCCATCACCCGCTCCAGATAGTCGGCCGTCCGCTTCCCCGGGCGATACCCAGGGATGAAGGCGCCGAAGTTCTTGAGATTGTCGGCCATCTCCTTCGGGTTGAAGGTGATGGCCGTCCAGAAGTAGCAGAAGAAATAGATCAACGCGATGTAGCCGACGTTGTAGAGATACGACTGGCCCCGGGTGAATGACTCGTAGAGCCCGCGGAGCAGGTCGCTCTCGGGAAAGGCCCGGCTGAGGTACTGAAACAGGAACTGTGGAAACAAGAGCAGCGAACTGGCGAAGATGATCGGCATCACGCCCGCCTGATTGACCCGCAAGGGCAGATACTGCCGCGTGCCGCCGTACACGCGGCGACCGCGGACGTGCTTGGCGCTCTGCGTCGGAATCCGCCGCTGACCCTGGGTCATGAAGACCACGCCGGCCACGACACCGATGAACAGTGCCACGAGTACGGGAATCATCTCGACGCCCAGTTTGCCAGTCCCAGCCCCGCCGCCCACCTCCCACGAGGTGGCGCCGGCGAGTTCGAGCAGGGCCGCGGGCATGCCCGCGAGGATGCCCGCCATGATCAACAGGCTGATCCCGTTGCCGATTCCGAACTCGTCGATCTGCTCGCCCAGCCACATCAGGAAGATCGTGCCCGCCGTCATCGTCATCACCGCCACGA
>CAMCPF010000132.1 GCA_945876515.1 Candidatus Kuenenia stuttgartensis | reverse complement strand
CGCGGGAGATCCGCTTCGTGGCCCGGCCGTCGGCCAGGGGCGGCTTCACGAGCGGCCGCAGGCCCGCCCAGGCGCTGCGGACGTCGCCACGGCCCGGGCGACGGGCCAGATAGTTGCCCGCCTCGGTGAGGATGAAGTCGACTTCCTCGGCGAAGGGTCGCGGCTCTGATTGCAGCACGCCGGTCGAGTCACCAAGCGGCGTATCGGTGGTGCCGAGGATCACCTTGCCGAGCCAAGGCACCGCGAACAGCACCCGGCCGTCGCTCGTCTTGGGCACGATCAACGCCCGCTCGCCCGGAAAGAACTCGCGGTCCACGACCAGATGCGCACCCTGGCTCGGGGACACCATCGTCGCCGCCGAGGGGTCGTCGAGCCGCCGCACCGAATCCACCCACACGCCCGTCGCGTTCACGACACAGCGGGCCGCCACCGTGAGCCGCCGGCCGGTCTCGCGATCCTCGACCTCGACGCCATGCACCCGGGCCGTCGCGGTGCCGCGGGCATCCTCGGCGAGGCCCACCACGCGGCAGTAGTTGAGGACAGCCGCCCCGTGAGCCGCAGCCGTGCGGGCCAGGGCGACGGCCAGCCGGGCATCGTCGAACTGCCCGTCTACGTACGTGACGCCCCCGGCCAGCCCCGCGGCCCGCGTGCCGGGCGCGAGCTCAAGCAGCCTTGCAGTGCCGGGCAGGCCGGCGCGGCCGAGTGATGCGGCTCCCGCGAGCAGGTCGTAGGCCGCCAGGCCCGCGCCGTAGAACCAGCGATCCCAGAGCCGGCCCCGCCAGCCGTACACGGGCAGCACGAAGGGCAGCGGGGAGGCGAGGTGGGCCGCGTTGGCCAGGATGATCGCCCGCTCGCGAAGCGCCTCCCGCACGAGCGACACGTTGCCCTGGGCGAGATATCGTACGCCCCCGTGCACGAGCTTCGTCGCGCGGCTCGACGTGCCCTTGGCGAAGTCGTCGGCCTCGAACAGGGCGACCGTGAAGCCCCGGGCCGCAGCGTCGAGGGCCACGCCCAGCCCCGACGCTCCGCCGCCGATGACGACCACGTCGAGTGGTGTCGCCGTCCCCGCGAGCCGCTCCACGAGCTCGTGACGACGAGGCGACGAGGGAGTCGGGGGAGGCATCGAATCGGGGGAGGCCGGGGCCGTGGATCGGCCCCTATGGTACCGCTATCTCGTCGTGCGGATGGTGCGTCGCTGGAGCTACACTTTGTCGATCACACTGCCCTGAAGCATTTTCGAGGTCTGCCGCATGCACGCGACTCGTTCCGCCCTCGTTCTGTTCGGCCTGCCGTTGGGCCTGATTGCTTCTCTCTGGCGGACCGACGCGGCCCGGGCCGACGCCGACGTGTCCGCGGCCCGGACGATCCTCGACGGCTGGCAGGCCGAGGCTCCCGAGCCGGGCGAGCGGCTCCTGCACGTGATCGCCTGGCGGACGAACGACCGCGGGTTCCCCGCCGCCCATCACGAGCGGCTCGACCGGATCATGACCCACATCCAGGACTTCTACCGCCGCGAGATGGAGCGGCACGGCTTCGGTCCGCGGTCGATCCGGCTCGATCGCGACGCCGCCGGCCGGCTTGTCGTCCACGAGATAGTCGGCGAGGGGGCGTGGGCTGACTACGACGGGCCCGACGGGCACCGGATCCGCAAGGAGTGCGTGCCCGTGATGCGGGCTAAGGGGATCGACATGGACCGCGAGACGGTGATGCTGTTTACGAATCTGGCCGAGTGGGATTCGGAGAAGCTTACGTTCCGCCACAAAAGCCCCTACTACGCCGGCGGCGACTGGCGGCGGGGCACGGCCTGGCAGCTCGACAGCCCGGAGCTCGACACGACGAACCTGGCCGCAAAAGAGCCGCTCGTGCAGGACGGCCAATACGGCCGAATCTCGCTGGGCAAGCACAACTCGATCTTCATCGGCGGCATCGCCCACGAACTGGGCCACGCCCTCGGCCTGCCCCACTGCCGCGAGCGGCTCGACGAAGAGGTCCAGGGCACGGCGCTCATGGGCAGCGGCAACCGCACCTACGGCGACGAACTGCGGGGCGAGGGCAAGGGCTCCTTCCTCACGCTCGCCCACGCCCTGCGGCTGGCGTCCCATCCGCAGTTTTCCGGGTCGGTGAAGGGGCTGGGCACCGAACCGCAGGGGTCGTTCGCCGATCTCGCGGTCGAACTGGCCGCCGACGGCAAGTCGTTTCGCCTGACCGGCCGGGTAGCAGGGGAGCCGCCGGTGTACGCGGTCGTGGGTTACCTCGATCCCGCAGGCGGCGGTGATTATGACGCCCGCACCGTGTCGGCCGTGCCCGACGCGGAGGGACGCTTCGCGCTCGACTGCGCGGCGCTCGTCGCCGGGCGGACGGCCGAACTGCGGCTCGTCGCCTGCCACGCCAACGGGGCCACGACCGGCAGGGGCGAGCCGTACGCCGTCGCCAAGGACGGCACCGTGGACGTGGAGACGATGCAGGTTGCGTTCGGCCTCGCGCCGTTTCTCGAGACCCTGGCGATGAAGGGGCCGGAGGCGGCCCACGGGGTAGCGCCCGCCGACGGTCCGGCGGCGCGGTTCGCCGCGGCCGTGCTCCGCGGCCGGGCGGCGGGCCGCCAGACGGTCGATCCCGCGGCCACTGCCGAGTCGCTCAAGACGCTCGCGCTCTCACAGGCCATTCCGGCCCAGGCGAAGGTGGGCTGGCTCAAGCCGGCCTATGACCATCTGCCGCGGCCGGAGGCCGTGATCGAGTCGGGCGGCCGGATGTTCGAAACCGGCATTTACGCCCACGCCCCGGCCCTGCACCGCTACGACCTCGCCGGGAAGTGGCGGCGGCTCCGTGGCGAGTGCGGCCTGCCGACCCAGTCGGGCGGGTCGGTGGTGTTCGTGATCAAGGCCGACGGCCGCGAGGTGTTTCGGTCGGCAAAACTCGGGCCGGGCAAGACGGGGACGTACGACGTCGATCTGGCCGGCGTGCAGGCGATTGAACTCGTCACCGAGGACGCAGGCGACGGCAACGGGGCTGACTGGGGCGTGTGGCTCGCGCCGGAGCTCGCGCGGTAGCCAGCCCGCAGAATCCCTACAGCCGGCCTCGCGACGTCCTTCCTTCCGGGCGTGGGCTAGGCTCGGTAGGATCGACGCCAGTCTTCTCTCCCGCCCTTCCGCCAGCCGCCCCATGAATGAGCCTGTCCGCGTCGGTGTCGTCGGCCTCGGCACGGTCGGTTCGGGTGTGGTCCGGCTGCTCGTCGGCTCGGCCGACCACATCACTCGTCACGCCGGCCGGTCGATCGTGGTCGAGAAGGCCGTTGTCCGCGACCTCGGCAAGCCGCGGAACCTCCCGCTCGCGGAAGACCGCATCTCCGCCGACATCCGCACGATCTCCCGCGATGAGTCGATCACCGTGGCCGCCCTGCTCGTGGGTGGGCTCGAGCCGGCCCGCTCGATGGCGATCGACCTGCTGGAGCACGGGAAGGACGTGGTCACGGCCAACAAGGCGTTGATCGCCGAGCACGGTCCGGAACTCTTCGACCTGGCGCGGCGGCTCGGCCGGTCGATCGCGTTCGAGGCGGCCGCCGCCGGTGGGATCCCGATCGTTGCCGCGATCGGCCAGTGCCTGGCCGCCAATCAGATCGAGAGCATCCGCGGAATCTTGAACGGCACGAGCAACTTCATCCTCTCGAAGATGGAAGAGGAGGGGGCCGACTACGCCGCCGTTCTGCGGGCCGCCCAGGAGGCGGGTTATGCCGAGGCCGACCCGGCGATGGACGTCGATGGCACCGACGCCGCCCACAAACTCGCGATCCTCTCCCACCTCGCCTTCGGCGTCTGGGTGCCGTGGGCCGACATCCCGCGCACCGGCATCGAGCAGATCGACCAGGGGCTGATGGCCTATGCCGCCAAGCTCGGCTACCGGATCCGTCTGGTGGCCACGGCCGCGCGGGTGGATGGTCGGCTCGCGATGCGGGTCTCGCCCGCGCTCGTGAAGGTGGGCACGCCGCTGGCCGAGACCCGCGGGGCCTACAACGCCGTGAGCATCGTGGGCGACGCCGTGGGCCGGCTCTTCTTCCACGGGCTCGGCGCCGGGCAGATGCCCACCGCCTCGGCCGTCGTGGCCGACATCATCGACACGGTCGTGGGTCGGGCGGCGATCACCTTCCAGGCCACGGGCATCCTCGACGCTGAGAGCCCGGCCGCCCGGATCGCCGGCGTCGAGATGCCCCAGCGGCACTTTCTCCGGATCCCCGTCCTCGACCGCCCCGGCGTGATGGCGGAGATCTCGGGCATCCTCGGCCGTCACGGCGTCTCGATCGCGTCGCTCATCCAGCATGAAAGCGGCACCGGCGGCCCCGTGCCGCTGGTGATCATGACCCACCACTGCCCGCCGAGCGCGGTGGAGAAAGCCCTCGCCGAGATCGGCCGCTCGGCCGTGGTGCGGGGCGGCTGCGACTGCCTGCCGGTGCTCGACGACTGGCGGCCGGCCGAGCCGCGGCAGGAGGCCTGAGCGATGAAGTACGTGATCGTGATCCCCGACGGCGCGGCCGACGAACCGCAGGCGAGCCTCGGCGGGAAGACACCGCTCGAGGCGGCCCATACGCCGGCCCTCGACGCCCTGGCGGCCCGCGGCCGCGTGGGGCTCACCAACCACGTGCCCGACTCGCTGCCCCCAGGCTCCGAGGTGGCCTGCATGAGCCTCATGGGCTACGACCCGCTCGTGTATTTCACGGGCCGGGCACCGCTCGAGGCCGCGGCCAAGGGGATCGTGCTCGGGCCGCGTGACCTGGCCGTCCGCTGCAACCTCGTCACCATCCGCCAGCGCGGCACCGCCCGGGTGATGGAAGACTTCACCGCCGGCCACGTCTCCACCGAGGAGGCGACCGAACTGCTCGCCGCCTGCCAGCGAGGCCTGGCCGCCGACTTCCCCGCGCTCGCCGCCGCCTGGACGTTCGCGCCCGGCGTGAGCTACCGCAATCTCTTGCTCTACCGGGGCGAGGGGTGCTGCGCCGCCCAGGCCGCCGAGGATCCCGCCGCCGGCCTGCCGCTCGGCGCCGACCTCCGCACCACGCCGCCGCACGACCTGATGGACAAGCCGGTCGTGGATCACTTCCCGCGCGGCACCGGCAGCCGGCTGCTCACCGAGATCATGGCCAAGAGCGCGGGCTGGCTCGCCGATCATCCGGTCAACCGCCGGCGGGAGGCCGCCGGCCAGCGGCCCGCCACGCACGTCTGGTTGTGGGGGGCCGGCCGAGCGCCGGCCTTCGAGCCGTTTACCACGAAATATGGCTGCTCGGGCACCATGATCACGGCCGTGGATCTGCTCCGCGGCCTCGCAACACTCGCGGGCTGGAAGCGGCTCGAGGTGCCGGGGGCGACCGGCTATCTCGACACCGACTACGCCGCGAAGGGGCGGTATGCGATCGCCGAACTCGACACGGCCGACCTCGTCTGCGTGCACGTCGAGGCCCCGGACGAGGCCAGCCACCAGGGCGACGCCGCGGCCAAGGTGAAGGCGATCGAGGAGATCGACGCCATGATCGTGGCCCCGCTCGCCGCCCATCTCGCCACGCTCGGCGACCACCGGATCCTCATCTGCCCCGACCACCCGACCTTCATCGCCACGAAGACCCATTCCCGCGGCGGGGTGCCCTTCGTGATGGCCGGCAGCGGGGTCGCCCAGGACCGGGCGACCGCCTACCACGAGGCCGCTGCGGCGGCCTCGGGCGAGCGGATCGAGCCGGGCTGGACGCTGATGGGCAGGTTTCTCGGGGGTTGATCGTCGCCGGCCCCGTCCGGCCGGCCCAAGGCAGGAGAGTCATACGCATGGCACTGGTCGTCCAGAAGTTCGGCGGCACGAGCGTCGCCGACCCCCAGAAGATCAAGGCGGCCGCCGCCAAGGCGATCGCCCGGCACGACGCCGGCGACCAGGTGGTGGTCGTGGTCAGCGCCATGGGCCACCAGACCGACCACCTGGTCGAACTCGCCGGCGAGATCACGCCCCGGCCCAACGCCCGCGAGATGGACATGCTGCTCTCGACGGGTGAGCAGGTGAGCGTGGCCCTGTTCGCGATGGCGATCCAGGCGGCGGGCCGGGAGGCCGTGAGCCTGACCGGCGCGCAGATCGGCATCCGCACCGACAGCCGCCACGGCAAGGCCCGGATCAAGTCGATCTCCACCGACCACGTGCGGACGCTGCTCGACGGCGGTGCGATCGTGATCGCCGCCGGCTTCCAGGGGATCGACCAGCATGGCAACATCACCACGCTCGGCCGCGGCGGCTCCGACACCACCGCCGTGGCGCTGGCCGCCGTGCTCGGCGCCGATCTGTGCGAAATTTACACCGACGTGGACGGTATCTACACCACCGACCCCCGGATCCTACCGGCCGCGCGGCGGCTCTCCTCGATCGCCTACGACGAAATGCTCGAACTCGCCAGCCTGGGGGCCGGCGTGATGCACTCGCGGTCGATCGAGTTCGCCAAGAAGTTCGGCGTGCCGGTGATGGTGCGGTCGAGCTTCAAGGACATGCCTGGCACGATGATCCTCCCGGCCGATCGGGCCAAGCCGAGGCCCGCCAGCGGCGTGGCGCTGGCCAAGGACGAGGCGCGGATCACGCTCGAGAGCGTGCCCGACGAGCCCGGTACGAGCCACGCCCTATTTTCGGAGCTGGCCACGGCGGGGATCGCGGTGGACATGATCGTGCAGAACGTCGGGCAGGGGGGGCGGGCCGACATCTCGTTCACCGTGCCCAGCGACGACCTCCACCAGGCGGTCGACGTCAGCCGGCGGGTCGCCGCAACGCTGGGCGCCACGGGCGTGTCGCACGACGACGCCGTGGCGAAGGTGTCGGTGGTCGGCGTAGGCATGGCCCGCGAGGAGGGCGTGGCCGGAAGGATGTTTCAGGCGCTGGCCGACGCGGGCATCAACGTCCGGATGATCACCACCAGCGAGATCAAGATCTCGGCGCTCGTCAGCCGAGCCGACGCCCCGGCGGCGGTGGCGGCCGTGCACGCGGCCTTCGGCCTGGAAACGCCGACCTCGGTCGAGGCGGTGGACGCCGAAGACCACGGCGCCAAGCCGAGCCCGCTCGAGGTCGTGCGGCGGCTCGAGGGCATGGAGGACCTCGCCATCGAGGACTGCGTGCTCGACTGCTCCCAGGCGCTCGTCACGCTGCTCGACCTGCCCGACACCCCGGGCGTGGCGGCCGACGTGTTCGCCGAGGTCGCCCGGGCCGGGCTGTTCGTGGACATGATCGTGCAGAGCCACCCGCGGGACGGCCGGGCGGAAATCTCGTTCACCGTTCCGGCGGGCGACGCCGAGCGGGCGACCGCCGCGGCTCGCGGGATCGCGGCGGCCCGGGGCGCGACCGTGGCCGACGTGCCCCACGTGGCCAAGCTCTCGATCACGGGCGTCGGCATCCGCAGCCACGCCGGCGTGGCCGACCGGCTGTTTCAACCCCTGACCGACGCCGGGATCAACATCGACCTCGTGAACACCAGCGAGGTCCGGCTCAACGTGATCGTGGCGGCCGAGCACGGCCCGCGAGCCCTGGCGGTGCTCCGCAAGGCGTTTGGGCTGCCGGCCACCGGTGGTCGCGAGGCTTCGGCGAGCCCGGCCTGAGCGTTGTCGCGGCTATCCGAGCACGTTGTCGAGGACGTCCTCGGCGACGTAGATCGGCAGGTTGGGCTCGCAGGTGACGGCCACGGCGATTGCGTCGGAGGGGCGGGCGTCGATCTCAACGATCTCGCCGTCCTTGAGGTCGCGGATCACGGCGTAGTAGGTGTGCTCCTTGAGCTCCGAGATCACCA
>CAMCPF010000131.1 GCA_945876515.1 Candidatus Kuenenia stuttgartensis | reverse complement strand
CGGGTCGTAGGCCACCACCCGCGATTCGTTGACGGCGAGGATCACCTCGCGGCCCGCCACGGTGGCGAACTCAGGCGTCACGTAACTGATCTGCTCGTTTCCGGCGGTCCATTTCCGCTCGCCCGTGGAGCGGTCATACCCCACGAGCGACACCGCGAGCCGGCCGTCGGGTCCGGGCTTGAGGACCGGCCCGCCCCCCGGCACGATGACGAGCGACTCGGTCACCAGCGGCGAACCCGCCCGGCCCCAGGTGACGGCCGCCGCGTGCGCCTCGGCGTCGAGACCGAGGTCGGCGACGATGTTTTTCTTCCAAACAACCTTCCCGCTCGCGCCGTCGATCGCGTGCAGCCAGCCGGTGGCGCCGGTCGCATACACGAGGCCGTCTCGGATCGTCGGCGTGGACCGCGGCCCCACGCCCCCGAGCACCGTCTCGTGCCGGGCCCGCACGGGCACCGCCCAGAGCGGCTCGCCCGTCGTCAGGGAACGACACGAGACCACCTCCTCGTCGCCCCGCTGCTCGAGCGTGACGGCGTGATCGCCGCAGACCGCGAAGCCGCCCCACCCGCCGCCGATCGGCTTGCGCCACAGCAGCCTCGGCGGCCGCGCCCCCCAGTCGGGATCGAGGACCGGCCCGTCCACCGCGGCCGTGCCCGCGGGACCGAGGAACCGCGGATAGTCCGCGGGCGTCGGCTCCCACGAGCCTGCCGCCTCCCGGCCGGCGGCCACCTGCGGGAGGAGCCGATCACGGGCCGGCATCCACCGCAGCCGAAACTCCGGAATCAAATCGCCGCTCACCCGCTCGATACGCAGCGTCCCCACCGCCAGCATGACGGCGGCCAACAGGCCGTAGCCGACCGTCCGCTTGAGCCATGCCGCGTGGCCGCTCTCCCGCAGGAACCAGAGCACCAGCGAGACGAGCGCCGCGAAGCAGAGGATCAGCGTGATGATGTTGCGCACCGCCTGATCGACGATGCTGCCCACCACGGACTCGAGCCATCCCGACCGCACGAGCGCGGTGGCGGCGACGAGCGAGGCGACGCTCACCAGCACGCGACGTGGCGGCCAGAGCGACCGGGGGCCGGGGGACGAGACAGGCGGGCGGGGAGTGGGCATGGGGCCTTCCGGTTGAAGCGGTGCATTATTGCCGCCTCTCCGGGGCACGACTACACTCGATTCTCGTCGCCGCCAGTTCTCCGCAGGGATCCCGCGCATGCTTTCCCGCCCCGCCGCCGAGCCGCCCGCCGATCGCGGCCTCGCTGGGGATAACACCGCTTTCGGGCCCTCCACTGCGGCCGTGCACGCTGGCGAGGCCCGGCAAAAACCGGGCTGCTCGATCACCGATCCGATCTTCGCGGCCAGTACATACACCTTCGCCGACACCCAGGCGGTGATCGATTACCTCGAGCAGGACGAACCCCGCGAGGAGTACGGCCGCTACGGCAACCCGGGCGAGCGGGTGGTGGAGCGGAAGCTGGCCGAGCTCGAGCGGGGCGAGGCGGGGGTGCTGTTCGCCACCGGGATGGCGGCCTTCGTCGGCGTGCTGATGGCGCATGTGAGCGCCGGCGACGAGATCGTCTTCTTCGACGAGTGCTACCACCGCAGCCGCGAGTTCTGCCGCAAGCACCTGACCCGGTTCGGGGTCTCCTATCGCGAGGTGCCCACCTGCGATTACGACGCGATGGAGGCGGCGATCGGTCCGAAGACGAAGTTTCTGATCAGTGAGTCGCCCACGAATCCTCACCTGAGCGTGATCGACGTCGAGCGGTTCGCCGCCATCGGCCGCCGCCACGGCGTGGCCACGATGATCGACGCAACGCTCTGCACCCCGTACAACCTCCGGCCGCTCGAGGCGGGCGTCGACTTCGTCCTCCACTCGGCCACGAAGTATCTGGGCGGCCACAACGACCTGCTCGCCGGGGCCGTGGTCGGCTCCGCGGAACTGCTCGAGCCGGTGCGGAACCTGCGGGGCATCATGGGGGGCATCAACTCGCCCCACAACGCCTACTTGCTGGAGCGCGGGCTGAAGACGCTCGCCCTGCGGATGGAGCGGCACAACGCCAACGGGCTGGCGGTGGCCAGGTTCCTGGAGGGGCATCCGCGGGTGGAACGGGTGCTCTATCCGGGCCTCGAGAGCCATCCCTGCCACGACGTGGCGGCCCGCACGCTCCGCGGCTGCGGTGGCCTGGTGACCTTCTTTATCAAGGGGGCCGACGGCGGCCCGGCCGACTGGCAGGCGACGGCCGCGGTGATCGACGCCGTCCGCATCCCCCGGATCGGGCCGAGCCTGGGCGGCGTGGAGTCGCTGATCGAACAGCCGCTCGTGATGAGCTACTGGACGTATTCCCCAGAGGACCGGGCCTCGTTCGGCATCCCCGACAACATGGTCCGCCTGGCCTGCGGCATCGAAGATGCCTCCGACCTGATCGCCGATCTTGCCCAGGCCCTCGACTCGCCCCGGCGTCACGGCTGAGCTGGCAGGCGGGGAAGCCGCTGCCGGTCGCGGTGATTTTGGCGGAAGTTCCGTGGCTGCCGGTGCCGATACCTCTACCGATTGAGCGGACTCCGCCGGCCCCTCCTTGGCTGCCGGAGTCCCGACCCTGGAGGTGACGGCCATGACCACGGCACGCAGTTCGATCAATCCGGCCCTCAAGGCTTTCACGGCCCTCGCCGCCATGATGCTGGCAGAGGGTCCACGCCTGGTGGCCCAGGAACCGGCGGCCGAAGCCGATGCGACCGAACTCAAGTGGACGCCGCATCGTGCCAGCAGGCCCGCCGTGGAGGTGGCGGAACCGCCGGCCGAACCCGCGTTCGAGCGGCCCCAGGCACCCGCAGCATCGGCTCCGGCCGCGAGCGTGAGCCTGCCGGACGGCGTGCCGCCCGCGGCATCTCTACCGGCCCGCGCTGACCGCGGTCGCGAGGCGGCCTATGTGCCCCCACGGCGGCAGGCTCCGCAGGCCGCGACGCCCAGCTTCACCGACGCCGTCAAGAACTTCTACGATCCGGGCAACCCCGACGCCGTGCTCGGCATCCCGATATTGCGCACGCCCCGTGGCCCCGTCAGCCGTCCGATCCTGGCTCCGGAGGGGCAGCAGGCCCAGGCCATGCGGGCCGCAGCCGATCGGGCGGCCCTCGGTGATGCCCGGCTCGGCGGGGGCATCGCCCCACGGTACGACGTGGGCCGCGCCGCGGCTGCCGGCCGCCCCGAGCGGCTCGCCATGAATGTCGACGGCATTCCGTCCGTGATGCGGCAGGCCCCCAGCGAGGCTGCACCGGCCGAGCCGCTGCCCGGCGCCGCGGCACCGGGTGTGCCGGAGAAGCGCCTGCCCCCCCCGCCGCCAGCCGATGGCCAGCCGTCACTGAGCGAGACCGAAACGATCGGCCCGGGCATCGAACTGCCTGGCGACTACGGCATGGAACCGGGGTCGGAGTTCATCCCCGACGCCAGCCCGGAGCTTGCCGGTGATCCAGGCGTCGAGGGCGGTCTGCTGATGGGCGAGTATCCGACCCAACTCCACATTGAGAGCTTCTACGACGACCCCTACGCCTGCGAGGACGACGAGTGCCTGCTGCCCATGAGCGAGCACCACGGCCGAATTTGCACCTGGCTGCGGCGGTTCGGCCGGCCCTACTACGGCTGGCGGTGGTACCGCGACTTCACGGCCAGCGCGGGCATCACATCCTTCACGAACGCCATCGACCTGGGCATCAACGGCAACTTCGGCACCAACGAATACCTCAACTGGTCGATGCCGTTCTGGAACGCCTTCGGCGTGGGCTGGCAGGTCGGCTGGCGGGGCACGCAGACCAACTTCCAGCCCGCCAGCATCGAGGTCGGCACCACGACGCTCAGCAAGAATGCCCGCGACCAGCAGTTCGTCACGACGGGCTTCTTCACCCGGGCCTTCGAGGGCCGTGGCCTCCAGGGTGGAGCCGTCTACGACTACCTCCACGACAGCTGGCTCGACAACACCGACGTGTCGCAGCTCCGCTACGAGCTGAGCTACGTCTGGGGCTACCACGAGCTCGGCTTCTGGGGGGCTTCCAACATCGGAGACCAGACCAGCCTGTTCGGGCCCGTGCGGCGGGTGGGCGGCACGGCCGGCACGCTCGACCTGTACACCGGCTTCTACCGGGTGCAGTTCGGCGACGCCAACGAGTGGAAGTTCTGGGGCGGCGGCACCGGCGAGGGCGACGGTATCGTCGGGTCGCTGGTGCGGGCGCCGATGCACAAGTCGCTGGCCCTGGAAGGAACCTTCACCTACGTGATCCCCGGCCGCAATCAGGTGATCAACCTCGACAACCAGGGAGAAGCAAGCAGCTTTTCGCCCTCGGCCTGGAACGTGGCGGTCAACGTGGTCTGGTATCCGGCGGGCCGCTCCCGCCGCAGTCTTTCCAGCCCGTATCGACCGCTGTTCGAGGTGGCCGACAACGGCAGCATGATCCGCTCGATCCAGCCGTTCCTGCCCTGAGCCAAACCGCGGCGGTCGCGGCCCTGACGGCCGCGGCTCGCCGGGCGGGGGCCTGCTGGTGTATTCTGCGGGCCTGAAGGCCGATGCCCGCGCACCGTGGGCTGGACGCCCGACTCTCCGCTCCGCAGGACATCATGGCCGACAACGTCTCCCCCGATCCCTGGGATTCCCTCGCCGAAACGCTCGGTGCCGCTCCATCTGACGACAAGCCCGCCCGCCCCGAACGGCCTGCCGCCCCTCCGACGAGCCGCGAGCGGCAGCCTGCCCGCCGTCCCGCGCCGCCGCCACCGGCGGGCGACTGGGATTCGCTCGCCGCCGATCTCGGAGTGGCCGGACGCGACCAGCAACCACCGGCGCGGCAGCCAACGCCGACCACCAGCCGGGGTCGATCCGACGACCGGGTTCACTCGGACGACGAGTCTCGTCGTCCTCCGCGGGAGACGAGCCGCGAGCGGCTGGAGCCGGCCGGCGATGGGGAGACAAGGTCTGAGGTCGGCGCCGGCGACGACCGCGGCCCGCGGCCACCGCGGCCGCGCCAGGGCGAGGCGGGCGAAGGCGACGAGGGGTCGGGCCCACGCCGTCGCAGGCGTGGGCGGCGAGGTGGCCGGGGTCGCCGCAGGGACGGCGAGGCGGTTGCCGATGACCGCGGCCCCGAGCGCCGACGCGACGAGCGTGAGCCAACTGACCGCGAGGACCGTCCGCGGCGCGTGGCGGCGGTCGAGGATCGCAGCGGCGGGGATGCCCGGCAGGGTGACCGCGGACCGGATCGCGGGGAGCGCGATCTCGGGCGGAACCCAACCTCCGACGACGACCGTGATCTCGACGAGTCCGACGCCCCTCGCAGCAATGACGACGGCGGCCAGGGGCCGCGACGGGAAGCGGCCGACGGCGAAGATGGCGACCGGCCGCGGAAGCGCCGCCGGCGCGGCCGGCGCGGCGGACGGAGCCGCGGACGGTCCCGCGAAGCTGAGGGTGGCGAGCGGGGTGAACGTGACGCTTCGCCGGCCGGCGGCCCGGGCGACGCTTCAGACGACGAGCCGTTGCCGGCGAGCTACGGAAGCCGGCCGGGTGCGACCGCCGAGGAACGGCCCCGCTCCGGCACCGCCGCGGGGGCCCGCGGCGACGGTGAGAAGCGGGGTCGCGGCCGACGCCGCCGGCGCTCGGGCCGCGAAGGAGGCGAGAATCGCCGAGCCGGATCGTCGGCCGAGCGTCGGGAGCCTGCGGGCGAGCGTCGGGAACGTCGCCGCAAGGACGACTCCCGCGGTTCTCGGGGCCGGCGGAGTGACTTCGCGCCGGTGGCGGGTCGTTACGAAGAGGACGACGAGGGCCTCGAGTTCCTGGGTGTCGAGGAGGCCGCCCGTGATTCCGACGCCCGGCCACGGGCGCCGGCGGAGGATGACGGCGTGCTCGTGGAGAGCGGGCTGACCGGCGTGCTCGACGTACCCAGCTGGGTGGAGGCGATCGGAATCGTGATCGCCGGCAACCTGGCGGCCCGATCCCGCTCGGGCCGGGGCGAAGGGGGCAAGGGCCGCTGACCGGCCCTCGGTCCCCAGCCCCGCCGGATCCTGCTCACTTCAGCGAAATCGTCCGCGCCAGTGGCTTGAGGATCTGCTCGACCACGCAGGCATCAACCACTTCCCGCGCCAGACGGGCCAAGCGTTCGAGCGCGGCGACGTAGGTCGTGTCCTGGTCGAGGCTGCCGTACTGCCGCGCGGTCACGTAGACGCTCAACTGTTCTTCATTGAACTCCCCGGTCCGCACCTGGAAGGCGTTGGTGCGGGTCTCCATGCCGATTCGCACCTGCGTCCGGCACTCATCGTCCATCGCCAGGGTCAGCGACGGCTCGCAGTTGATCACCTTCGCCCCTGGCAAATCGGCGAACCGCTCAAACGCCGGGGCCACCCCCAGTGCCTCGGCAACCAGCGCGTTGTGGTTGCCGCGGAACGCGAAGTCGAAGCCGAAGAGCACGTCGAGCGCCTCGCAGTCGAGCGGGCTGATGGAGAGAAACGCCGGGGCCAGATCGAGCACCAACCGGTGCTGGGTAACCGCTTCGTCGAGCGATCCGGGATTCACCTGGCCCGAACACAGTCGCCGCGTTTCCACGGCGGCCCAGCGATAGCGGCCCTGCTCCTTGTCCTCCTCCAACACGTAGTCGCGCTTGTCGCGACAGTAAAATTTCCGCATCGTCGGATAGCGGCGTTGAACCTGCTCGAAGTACTGGAGAATCGTCTCCCGCTGCGAGGGGAGTTCCATCTCCGTCGCCAGGTTCATGTTGACGTAGAAATCGTCGGCCAGCGACGCGTACGGCATCATGACGGTCGATGCTCCCCGTGGTGCAGCTTCGAGCAAAATCGCGAGCATACCCGCCCCTTTCACGGGGTGTCAAAGCTCCGCGACGGGCGCGGCCCGAAAGTCGCCCGGCAATCAACGCGCAACCCGCAGGTGGCGTTCCAGCGGCGGTGATGGCATACTGCGAACCAGCCGCCGTGGATCACGGCGTCTCGCGCCGAATCACCCTTCCGCCGCGGTCGCGATGCCCTCCAAGTCCGATCCGATCAAGATTCCCGACGAGCGGCTCTCGATTGAGAAGCGGGCCGACGGAGCCGTCGTGGTGCGGGTTCAGTCCGAAGGGCCGGAAGGCTCCCGGCTCCCCGATGCGGTGTTCTCGTTCCGCTGTGGCGACCCGCAGTATTCCTACTGGCTGGGCCGCCTCGACGCCGCCGGCCGCCGCTGACGGCGGTCAGTCGTCCCGCGAACTCGCGATCAGTGAGATGAACTCGCGGTTGCTCTTGAACTTGGCCAGCTGCTTCGTGAGCTGTTCCATCGCATCGACGTGGTGCATGCTCGAGAGCGTCCGTCGCAGCATCCCGACCGCGTGCAGCGTGTTCGGATCGAGGAGCTTCTCCTCGCGCCGCGTTCCCGACTGCGAGATGTCGATGGATGGCCAGACCCGGCGATCGGCCAGCTTTCGATCGAGCACCAGTTCCATGTTGCCGGTGCCCTTGAACTCCTGGAAGATCAGCTCGTCCATCCGGCTGCCGGTGTCCACCAGCGCCGTGGCCACGATCGTGAGCGATCCCCCTTCCTCGAACACCCGGGCGGTCGCGAACAGCTTCTTGGGGATGTCGAGGGCCTTGATGTCGACGCCGCCGGACATCGTCCGGCCCGTGTTGCCCACCCACTTGTTGAAGGCCCGCGCCATGCGGGTGATCGAGTCCATCAACAGGAACACGTCCTTGCCGGTCTCGGCCATGCGCTTGCATCGCTCGATCACCAGCTGAGAGAGCCGCACGTGGCTCTCCACGTCGCAGTCGAGGCTGCTGGCGAGCACGTCCCCCTTGACGCTCCGCCGCATGTCGGTGACCTCTTCGGGGCCAATGGC
>CAMCPF010000130.1 GCA_945876515.1 Candidatus Kuenenia stuttgartensis | reverse complement strand
AGTCACTGGATCTTCCCTTCGACCGCACCCGCACGCCGCTGCTCGACGCCCGTCTGATGGCCGGCCGGTTCGACGAGTATCACGTCCGCCGGCCGGCGATGATCCGCGAGTGGGATCGCACGCCCCCCAATCCCGTGCTCAGCCCCACGACCGGTGACGAGAGCCACGATGGTGAGCCGGTGCCCGACAAGCTGCCCGTGGCCGACCGCTGGCAGTTCGACCTGTGGCAAAGCACCCGTAAACGGATCGCGGAACCGCCCCCCCCGAGCCGACTCTCAGCGGATCATCAGCGCGACCGCGGGCCGCTGCTCGTGGCGGGCCTCGAGTCGCTGTCACTCTCTCAACTCGAATGCATCCAGCGGCTGGCGGAAGTCTGCGACGTCGAGGCGCTGCTCGTGCATCCCTCGCCCGGCCTCGAGCGGAAGCTCGCCGCGTCGCTACCCGATTCCGTGCCAGGCATCGCTCGCCGCCGCGACGAGCCGGAGCTGATCGACGGCGTCGATCCGCTCGTGGCAACCTGGCTCGCCGGGGCCCACAATCTCCAGCTCCTGCTGGCCTCGCAGGGCGTGGCGGTGACGGCCGGCGCCAGCGAGCGGACGTCGCTCCCCGACACGCTGCTGGGCCGGATGCAGGCCACCGTGGCCGCGGGAGGCGAAGCCCGGCCCCTGCCGCATGCACTGGCCGACGATCCGTCTTTCACGATCCACCGCTGCCACAATCTCGCCCGGCAGGCGGAGGTCATCCACGAGGCGCTCCTGCACTGCTTCGCAGAGCTGCCCGGTCTCGAGCCCCATGAGGTGGCGATCGTGAGCCCCTGCATCGAACAGGCGGCGCCGCACCTGATGGCGGTGTTCCAACAGGACGTCGAGGGAGCCGATGCCGGCGGCCGAAAGGAGCGGGTGCGGCTGCCGCTGATCGTGGCAGACCGCGGGCTCCGCGAGGTGAACCCCGGAGCCGAACTGCTCACGGCCCTGCTCGCCCTGCCCGGATCGCGGTGCGGCGTCAGCGACGTGCTGGTGGTCGCCGGGCATCCGCTGGTGCGACAGCACTTCGGGGTGGATGACGACCTGGCCGCCACCTGGGCGGACCTGGTGGAACGGGCCGAGATCCGCTGGGGCCTCGATGCGGCCCACCGTGGCCGCCGCGGCCTGGCTGGCATTCCGGAGATCCACACCTGGAAGCGGGGCCTCGAGAGCATGCTGCTGGGCGGTGTGCTGCCCGATGCGCCGCCGCGGGCGGAGGCCGGCGGCGTGGTGCCGTTGACCGACGTGGACACGGCCGACATTCCCGCGATCGCCTCGCTCGTGCGGATCCTCACGGCGATCCAGCGGCTCGAGGCGTTCACGGCCGACCGCCGCCCGGTGGTCGACTGGTGCGACGCGATCGAGGCGACGGTCGTCGAGCTCTGCGGCCGCGAGTGTGGCGACCTGGTCGAGCCGCTGGCCTGCCTGCGGCGGCTCCGCGCGGCGGCGGCGGGCACGGCCGCCGAGCGGGAGCCCGTCCCCTTCGAGGACGTCCGCGAACTCCTCACCGACTGGCTCGATGAGCAGCCGGGCCGGCAACCGCTCCGCACCGGCGCGATCACCGCCTCGTCGCTGGTGCCGCTCCGCGGTGTCCCCTTCCGGGTGATCTGCGTGATCGGCTACGACGACGACGCCGTGGGCGCAGCGGAGAGCGAGGGCGACGATCTCGTGGCCCGCCAGCAGCTCGTGGGCGACGTGGATCCCCGGATCGACGAGCGGCGAGCCCTGCTCGACTGCCTGCTGGCCGCCTCCGATCGCCTGGTGATCGCCTGCACCGGGCAGAACATCAAGACCAACGAGCCGGTGCCGCTGGTGACTCCGCTGGCCGAACTGGTTGAGTTCGCCGTCCGCCACGGGGTCGCGCAAGCCGACCCCGCGCGGCCCTGCGGAATCGAGATCCTGCACCCCCGGCATCATCTCGGCCGGCGAAACTTTGAAGCGGGGGAGGTTCAGCCGGGCCTGATCTGGAGCCACGAGCCGGCGGCGCTCGCGGTCTCGGGCCGGCTGGGATCCGAGCCGCAGCCGCGGCCCAGGCCGGCCGCCGTGCCGATCCCGTCGACACCGGTGATGGCGCTCGATCTGCTCGAGCAGCTGGCGGGCGACCCCTTGAAGCTGCACCTGGAAGAGACGCTCGGCATCGACACGTGGCGGACCGACGAGGCCGAGACGCCGGCCACGTTTCCGCTCGAGTTTTCCGGGCGCGAAGTCCGGCGGGCTACCGAGGAACTGCTTGCCGTGCTCGTCGCCGACCCCGCCGGCGAGGCGGCCTGGCTCGAAGCACTCGAGGCGAGCGGCCGGCTGCCGCTCGGTCCGCACGGCGAGGCCCAGCTGCGGGAGATCCGCGAACTCGCCCGCGGCTTCCTGTCGCTCGCCGAGGCCAAGCGGGTGCCACTGGCCGGCTTCGTGTCGCGGGAACTGCGGGTCGACGTGGGCGGCACACGGGTGGCGGGGCATCTGCGGTGCGTGCACGAGCCCGCGCGGCAGCTGATCCAGGTGACGATGGGCAAGGCCGACCGCGATTCCTGGGGCCGGCCGCTCCACGTGGCGGCGGTGCGGCTGGTGGCCGCGCGGGCCGCGGGGCTCGACGTGGGCGGGGTCTCGATCATCTCCCGCAACGGCTCGTGGTCGCCCGGCAAGACGACGCCGACCGGCAGACCGACCAACCCCTGCCAGCTCCGCACGATCGTTCTGGCCGACGACCTCGACTGCCGGCAGCGGCTCACGGAGCTCGTGACGCTCGCCCGCGAGGCGCTCTCCGAGCCCCGCGGGCTGTTCGGCCTCGGCGACGCGCCGCCGGCGAAACGGCGGGAGAAGTTCGAACAGACGATCCGGGGCGGCGCGTGGGGGCGCGACTACGCCCGTTCGACCGAGGCCTTTGTCTACGGCCTCCAGCCGGTCTACGAGCAGGTCTTCGCCCCGGGGTCGCCCGCGGCCAGGTTCCTCGACCGCTACGCCGCGGCGCTGACGCTCACGGGCAAGTCGGGCTCGTCGGAGTATCGCCTCGCATGACGCACGCACCCTTCAGGCTCACGGAATACCCGCTGCCCACGGGCACGATCGTCGAGGCGAGCGCGGGCACCGGCAAGACCTATTCCACCGCCGCCTACGTGCCCCACGCGCTCGCCGCCGACGAGTCGCTGCGGATCGGCAACATTCTGGTGACCACCTACACCCGTAACGCCGCCGCCGAACTCCGCGACCGGATCCGCGGCCGACTCGTCGCGACCGCCCGGCTGCTGCGGTCGGGGGCGACCGAGGGCCGCGATGACCTGGACGCCAAGCTGCTCGCCGCCCAGTCCGACGACCTCCGGGCCATGGCCCGGAGGCTCGAGCGGGCGGTGGCCGAGTTCGACACGGCCACGATCGGCACGATCCACTCGATCTGCGCCCGCGTGCTGCGGATGGCCGGAATCGAGCCCGGCACCGCCGGCGACGAGGATCTCCTCGAGCGGACGGTGGCCGAGGCGGTCAACGACGCGGTGGTCGCCGAGGCGGCCGCCGGCCGGGGCTGGGACGAGGGGCGACTCGCCGAACTCGTCACGGCAGCGCTTGGGGATCCGTTCATCGTGCCCTGGTTCGACCCCGCCGGCCGCCCGCCCGAGGAGCACGAACTGCTCTCGCGGGCCGAGGTGATCGTCCGGGAGTGTGTCGCGGGCGTGCAGGCGGCCATGCGGTCCACGCCGAGCTTCGACGATCTCCTGCGGCTGGCCTGGGAGGAGGTGCGGCGGCCCGAGCCAAAGTCGCTCGTGGCGGAACTCCGCCGCCGGTTCCGGCTGGCGATCATCGACGAGGCCCAGGACACGAGCCGCTTGCAGTGGGAGTTTTTTCACGAACTGTTTCCGACCGCGGCCGGCGACGACGGCCGGCGGCTGGTGGCGGTGGGTGATCCCAAACAGGCGATCTACGGCTTCCGCGGGGCCGACATCACGGCCTATCTGCGGTTCGCCGCGGGCGAGGGGGGCGGCCGGCCGCGTCGCTCGCTCGCGACCAACTACCGCTCCGACGGACCGCTGCTCGAATCGCTCAACGAGGCGATGGCGGCCGCGTCGTTCGGCCCCGGCATCGACTATCAAGCCGTCTCGCCCGCGGAGCACCGTGGCGAGTCGCGGCTGGTCGACCTCCCGCCGGTCGAGTTCATCGGCGCAGGCGAGGTCTGGCCTGCCGACGCCGCCGCCCGCAAGGTGCATGAGTTGCTCGACCGGGGGCGGTTCACCGGCGGGTCGGCGGACGCGGGAGCGGAGTCGCAGCTGCCGATCCGGCCGCGGGACATCTGCGTGCTCGTTCGCGTCAACGCGACCGGCAAACGGATCGGGGAACGGCTCACGCGGGCGGGGATTCCAGTGGTGAGCACGGGCACGGCCAGCGTGATGGCGGGACAGGTCGCCGACGATCTGCGGGTGGTGTTCGAGGCGATGGAGCGACCGGGCAGCGGCAGTCGCGTCCGCCGGGCCGCAGCCACCGTGTTCTTCGGCTATCCGCTCACCGATGTGGGCCGCCTGGGCGAGGAGGCCGAGCAGGTGGTGCAGGAGCGGATCGCGGAACTGCACGGCGTGCTTCGAGCCCGCGGGATCGCCGCAGTCAAGGGGGCGATCATGGCCGACGTGGCGATGGCAAGCCGGCTGGCGGCCGGCGCCGACGGCGAGCGACACGTGGTGGATCTCGCGCACCTGGTCGAGTTGCTCCACGACGCGAGCCGCGGCCGGGGCGTTGATGCGCAGGCGATGCTCGAACTGATGGCCGAGCTCTCCCGCCGCGACGAGAAGTCGGAGCTCGTCAGCCGCCGCGTGGAGAGCGACGAGGACGCCGTCCGGATCATGTCGGTGCACGTCGCCAAGGGGCTCGAGTTTCCCTGCGTGATCGTGGTGGACGACTGGAAGGAAAAGGACCAGGCCCCGCGTGGCCCGGCCGTGTTCTACGCCGGTGATGAGCGGCGGCTCGACCTGGCATACGCCCTTGGCGACGGCGCATCGCCGTCGGCCAGTGCGGCGGTGCTGGCGGCCGACAACCAGGAGTTTCGGCGGCTCTTGTACGTGGCCCTGACCCGTCCCCGGCATCACCTGTGCGTGATCCGCAAGACCGACGGGGCCGACGGCGTGCTACAGGCGGTGATCACCAATCCGCCGCCGCTGCGAGACGCCGCCGACCTGCCGCGACTACCGGCCCGCTGGCGGCCGACGGCCACGGCGACGCCGCAGGTCGCGCCCGCGGTCGCCCCGCTCCCGGCCGAGGTGAAGCAGACCTACCGGCGGACATCGTTCAGCGGCATCGTGGCGGCCGCCGCCCATGCGGCCACGAGCGACCACATCGGGCCGGGCCGTGGGCGCGACGAAGGCGTTGCCGGCGGCGGCGACGCGGCCGCAAGCGAGCCGCCGGCGGCGTCAGGCAGAGGCCGGGCGCATCCCGAAGCCCCCGACCTGGCGGCGTTTCCGCTCCCCGATCTCCCCGCGGGCACGGCCTTCGGCTCGGCCGTGCACGAGATCTTCGAGCGGCTCGACATCGATCCCGATTCAGACGCGGCCGCCCGGGCCACCGCCGTCGCCAGGGTGGTGGGCGAGGTGGCCACCTCCAACATTCTCCGGCCGCACCACGCGCCACTGGCCACGATGATCGCCGCGGTGATCGAGACTCCGTTCGGCGGCCCGGCGGGCGCGGCCTTTCGCGATCTCCGATTCGCCGACTTCGCCGCGGCCGACCGCCTCGCGGAACTCGACTTCGAGATGGGGCTCGCCAGCCTCACCGCGGGCGTCAAGGCGCGGGACGTAGGCCGCGTCTTGGCCGAATCCCTGCCGGCCGGCGACCCGCTCGCCGACTACGCCCGCCTGCTCGCCGGACCGGCCTTCGACATCCCGTTGGCCGGGCTGATCAACGGCTCGATCGACGCGGTCCTGCGGCTACCCGGCCGGCCGATCGACGATCCGCTGCTCGTGATCGCCGACTACAAGACCAACCGGCTGCACCGCCGCGACGAGGCCGTGCCGCTGGCCGCCTACGCGCCGAGCCGGCTGGTGGCGGCGATGGAGGAGCATCACTATCCGCTCCAGGCGCTCGTCTATGGCACGGCCGCCTACCGGCTGCTCCGCTGGCGGCTGGGGACGGTGAAGCCGGCTGACTGGGATCCGGCCGGGTGCCTGGCCGGCGTGGTGTATGGATTCACCCGCGGCATGCACGGGCCTCTGACGCCGGTGGACGACGCGGGCCATCGCTACGGCGTGTTCGCCTGGGTGCCGCCGCCGACGATCGGGCGACGGCTGAGCGATTTGGTCGCGGGGAAGCGCGCGGGGCTGGAGCCATGACCGGCGTTGCCCGTGGGTCGGGGGTGCCCCTGCCACGCCTCCGGACGTTCTCTCCGGCCCTCCGGGCCTCCGTTCACTGCATGTCCGCGGCGCTCCGGCATCCCTGCCTTTGCTTGCTTCCATAGCCCGGCGACGTGGCAGGGGCACCCCCTTCCTCAAACTTCCAGTTAGACATTGAACTCCGAGCAGTCAAACACATGGCCATGCCCCTCACCGCTGATCCACCCCCGGGCCTCGCAGGCTATGTCGATGCGGGGGTGATCTCGGCCGACGACGTCGCCGCCGTGGGCGTGTTCGTCTCGCTGGCCTCACGTGACGAGCCGCTCGAGCTCGAGCCGCTGGCCTGGCTGGCGCTGGCCCTTGTGCTGCGGACGCCCCGCGATGGCCACACCTGCGTCGATCTCGGTCGGATCGCCGACTGGAGCGGCGGCGATCCGCCACCCGCCGACCCTCTCGCCTGGCCCGCCGATGCCGCCGTGTGGAAAGCGGCCCTCCGCTCAGCCGGGAAACTCGTCGGTGTGCCGGGCGACCGAAGGCCGTTCATCCTCGACGGCGACCGGCTCTACCTGGCCCGCTCCCTCCATGAGGAAGAGGCGATCGCCCGGCGGCTCACCGTCAGTGCAGAAGCGGGCATGGCCGTTGATCCGGCCGCACCAACCGGCCGCGTGCGGATCCTGCTCGGCGGTCCGGGCACGGGCAAGACGACCGAGGTGGCCAGGCGGCTGATCGAGAAGTTCACGGCCGACCCCGCCACGCGGATCGCCCTGGCGGCGCCCACGGGCAAGGCGGCCGCCCGGATGGCCGAGGCCCTCCGTACCCGCTGCGTGGCGGAACACGCGCCCCAACCGGTGCTCGACGCGATCGACGCGGCCCGACCGGTGACGGTGCACCGCCTCTTGCAAGTCCGCCCCCGGGGCAGCCCGCGGTATCGGTTCAACGCCGACAACCCGCTGGCCTACGACCTGGTGGTCGTGGATGAGACCTCGATGCTCTCGAGCGGACTGATGCATCGCCTGCTCGACGCCATCTCGGCCGACACGGAGCTCCTGCTCGTGGGCGATCCCGATCAGCTGGCGAGCGTCGAAGCCGGCTCGGTGCTGGCCGACATCGCCCGGGCCGCGGCCCAGGATGGGTCGCCGCTCGCCGCCGTCACCGACCGGCTGGTCACCCGCCACCGCTTCGGCGCCGAGATCGGCGCGCTGGCCGACGCGATCCTGGCCGGTGACTCAGCCAGCGTGCTCGATCTGCTCGGCGGCTCGGGAAGACAGCCGGCCGGCCTGTTCGCGGGGCCCATCGCCTGGGTCGAGCCTCGCACGTCTGGGTTTCGCTCCCTCGAGGCCGAAGTCGTGGCTCACGCCGAGCGGCTCGGCAGGCTGGCCCGCGCCGGCGACGCACCCGCCGCCGTCGCGGCCCAGAAGGATCTGCAGGTGCTCTGCGCCCATCGCTCGGGCCCGCTCGGCGCCGCGGGCTGGAACCGGCTCGTCGAGAAGAAGCTCGACCTGTTCGGCGGCCCACCCTGGTATCCCGGCCGGCCGGTGATGATCACCCGCAACACACCCGCGCTGGACCTTTTCAACGGTGAT
>CAMCPF010000129.1 GCA_945876515.1 Candidatus Kuenenia stuttgartensis | reverse complement strand
GCCATCCGGTCGTCGAGGTAGAGCCGCCGGGCGAAGACGGCGACATCGGCCGGCGATGCCCCGCGGGCCACCATCTCGATCGCCTTCGACCGCTTCATCGCCGGCAACGGGGCAAAGGCCACCGCGGCCGCGGCCCGCTTGGCCCACCGGGGCACCCACGCCAGCGGCCGCAGCAGGCGGCGGAGCTTGGCGGCCCGGTCGAAGATCGCATAGCCACCGAAGAGCTCGTCGGCGCCGAGGCCCGAGAGCGCGACCGTGATCCCCCGATCCCGGGCCGCCCCGCTCACGATGAACGTGTTCAGCCCGTCGATGCTCGGCCGGTCGGCCGACCGCAGCCACTCCGTGAACTGGCTCACGGCCCAGTCGTCGTCCACGATCGTCTGGAAGTGACGCGTGCCGAGCATGGCGGCCGTCTGGGCGGCGGCGGCCGTCTCGTCTTCCTCCCCGCGCACCTCGAAGCCCACGCTGAAGGTCTGCACCGCGCCGTGCTGGGGCTGGGCCAGGGCCGCGATCGCGGCGCTGTCGATGCCGGCGGAGAGAAACACCCCGAGCGGCACATCTGCCACGCACTGCCGCTTGATCGAGCCGGCCAGCAGGTCGAACGTGGCCGCGGGGGCTCTGGCGATGGAGGATAGCGCCGGATCGACCTGCGGAAACCGCCAGTAGCGGCGGCTGGGAGCGGGCTCGCCCCGGAGGTCGTCGAGGCCGATCCACTGGAGCGCGCCGGCTGGCAGCGACTTCACGAACCGGTGCACCGTGAGCGGATCCTGCGGCGCGCCGTAGGCGAAGAAGGTGGCGATCCCGGCCGGGTCAGGATCGTTGGGCACGAGCCCGGAGGCGAGCACCGCCCGCACCTCGCTCGCAAACACGACGGCGTTGCGCACGCGGGCCAGATAGAGCGGCTTGATGCCCAGCGGCCCGCGGGCCAGCAGCACTCGCCGCGTGGCGGCCTGGTAGAAGGCGAAGGCAAACATCCCGTCGAGCTCGTCGAGGGCCGCCTCACCCCACTCCGAGAGCGCATGGAGCAGGACCTCCGAGTCACCCGTGGAGCGAAACGCGTGCCCCTTCGCCTGCAGCCGGGCCCGGAGGTCGGCGAAGTTGTAGATCTCGCCGTTGAAGACGAGCACGTCGCCCGTGGCGGGATTCACCATCGGCTGGTGGCCGGCCGGCGAGAGATCGAGGATCGCCAGCCGGCGGAAGCCGAACGCGGCGACCGGGCCGGCCGGATCACCCGTGAGCGGCATCTCGGCGAAGCCGTCGTCGTCGGGGCCACGATGGATCATGGCCCGCGCCATCCGCTCCGCGGCGGCGCGGCCTTGCTCGGCCGGAAACCCGATCACCCCGCAAATGCCGCACATGAAGAAGGCTAAGCCCGAGCCACTCGATCCCACTCCGCCGCGGCGACCTCCCCAAGGCCGCTCCCTAACCGGCGGGCAGACTCCCAAGACTATATCACGCTCCCGGGGGGTTTTATTCGGTAACGTCAGGTCGCGACATCGGACGCCGCATTATGTGAAACAGATTTGGCACGCACGTCGCGGCCCGGCTGTTTGCGGGCCTCAAGCCCGGCCGCTAGGTTCACCCGCAGACCGCTCCTCTTGGGTCGCAGGGCCCTGGACCGGTTCAATCCCCGGCCCATTCCATGAACGCCACCCCTCTGCTCGTCCGGCTCCACGACGCCCTCGCGGCCGAGAAGCTGGAGGTCGTGCTGATTGGCAATGCGGCGGCCGCGATTCACGGCGCACCCGTGACCACGCTGGACGTCGATTTCATGTTTCGGGAGACGCCCGGCAACATGCGAAAGCTCAAGGGGGCGGCTGCGGCGCTCGGGGCCATGATCCTCCGGCCCTACTACCCCGTCTCCCGGCTCTACCGCATGACGCACGACCCGTCTGGCCTCCAGGCAGACTTCATGCCGATCATCCACGGCGTGCGATCGTTCGAGGGCCTCAAGGCCCGGGCGGTCACCCGGGAGATCGGAGGAGTGGCCGTGCTTGTGGCCAGCCTCGACGATATCATCAGGAGCAAGCGGGCGGCGGGCCGACCGCAGGATCTGGCGGTGCTCCCCGTGCTCGAGGAGCTTCGTCGCACGCTCGAGCCCGGTGCCGCGAAACCGCCGGCCAAGCGACCCCGGAAACGAGGGCGATAGCCATGCCGCGTGCCGGAGCCAACCGTCGCCGGACCGCGGCCGCCGGGCGGCCCAAGCAGTCTGCCAGGGCCGCCGCCCTTGCCGCATTGGGCGGTGAGTCTCAGCGACAGCTTCAGGATCTCATCCGGCGGCGGCTGGCGCTGCCGCTCGAGGAGCGGATGAACTTCCTCCGTCGGCGCTTGCCCGGCGGCGGAAGTTGCCTCTGACGACGGGCAGAGAAGGCGGGGCGGCGTGTGTTAGGCTCGCCGCCCCATGGAGCACGATGCCGGCATCGCCGATCCGCCCAGGTCGCTCGCGGCCACGCTCGCCCACCTCGGCCCGGGAGTGATCCTCGCCAGTTCGATCGTGGGCTCCGGCGAGTTGATCGCCACGACTTCCGTGGGGGCCACGGCCGGCTTCGCGCTGCTGTGGCTGATCCTGATCGGCTGCGGGATCAAGGTGGCCGCCCAGATCGAGATCGGCCGCACCACTCTGGCCTGGGGCCGCACGCCTCTGGCGGCCTTCGACCGGGTGCCCGGCCCGAGGATCTTCGGCCGCAACTGGATCTGGTGGGGCTGGGCCGCGATGACCGTTCTGATCCTGCTGCAGCAGGGCGGAATCGTGGCCGGCGTGGCCCAGTCGCTCGCCGCGGCCGTGCCCGTCTCGTCGGCCGGCCGCGAATGGAACCGCGCCCACGACGAACTCGCCGCCGCCCGCATCGAGCTCGCCACCGCCGGCCGCCGCGCGGATGCCACGGGCGAGGCGGAGGCGCCTACTACCGCGGTCGCTCACGCCGAGGCCCGCGTGGCCGCTGCCGAGCAAGCCGCGGCTGGGCTCGCGCATCCCTTCGACACCACGCTCTGGGCCGTGGTTACGGGAATCGTCACGGCCGGGCTCCTGCTCGTGGGCCGCTACCGGCTCATCGAACGGGTGTCGCTCGTGCTCGTGGCCGGCTTCACGCTCGTGACCCTCGCCGCGCTCGCGCTGCTGCAGCGGAACCCCGCCTGGGCCATCAGCGGCGCGGAGCTGGCCCAAGGGATTGTGCCCTCGCTTCCGCCCGCCGTCGGCGGCCGCTCGCCGCTCGCCGTGGGGCTCGCCGCCTTCGGGATCATCGGCGTGGGGGCGAGCGAACTGATGATCTATCCCTACTGGTGCTTGGAGAAGGGCTACGGCCGGGCGGTGGGCCCGCGCGACGACTCCGCCGCCTGGGCCGAACGGACCCGCGGCTGGCTCCGGGTGATGCAACTCGACGCCTGGGGCTCGATGGTGGTCTACACGACCGTGACCATCGCCTTTTACCTGCTCGGCGCCGCCACGCTCGGCCGGCTGGGGATCGTGCCCTCCGGCGGTGAGATGGTGCGGTCGCTGGGGGCGATGTATGCGCCTGTGTTCGGGGAGTGGGCCCAGGGAGTGTTCCTGTGGGGCGCATTCGCCGTGCTCTACTCCACCCTCTTTGTGGCGGCTGCCGGCAACGCCCGGATGGTGGCCGACGGCCTGGCGATGCAGGGGCTCGGACCCGCCGGCGGTTCGCCGGCCTCGCCCGCCGCCGCCGACCGGGCCGGCTTCACGCGGCGGATCTCGGCGGCGTGGGTGCTCCTTGCCACGGGGCTGGCCATCGCGATCGGCGAGCCTGTGGCGATGGTGCTCGCCAGCGGCGTGGCCCAGGCGATCATGCTCGCGGCACTCGCCGTGGCGGTGATCTGGTTTCGGTACCGGGAGAGCGATCCGCGGCTTGCGCCGCCGTGGGCCTGGGATCTGCTGGTTTGGCTCTCTGCCGCGGGGTTTCTCACGGTCGGCCTCTGGACGGCGTGGGACAAGCTCGCGAGCCTCGTCATTCCCTCATCATGACGCCGATGGCCCGTCGCCCGCCGGGCTGCTACCCTTTTCGAAACCGAGGCCGCAGTTCGGCCCCCTCCCGAGGTACCCAACCCATGGCCGGCATGATCGACTCCCTGCTCGCGGGTAACGACCGGTTCGTGGCCGGTGAGTTCGCCGCCAACGAGGATTACTACCACTCGATCGCCGCCAAGCAGACGCCGAAGGTGCTCTGGATCGGCTGCTCCGACTCCCGCGTCAGCGAGCACCAGATGACCGGGTCCAAGCCGGGCACGATGTTCGTGCATCGCAACATCGCGAACATCGTGGCCTTCAACGACGTCAACATCTCCGCGATTCTCGAATACGGCGTGGTGCATCTCGGCATCGAGGACATCATCGTCTGCGGCCACACCCGCTGTGGTGGCATCGCCGCCATCGAGAATGGTGTCAAGGAAAACTACATCGCCGACTGGCTCTGTATTGCGACGGGCGCGAAGGAGGCCACCGACCGGATCGCCAAGGAGCGGAAGCTCACGCGCGAACAGAAACTGGCCGTGCTCACCGAGGAAAACGTCAAACTCCAGATCAAGCACCTGAACAATCTTGCCCTGATCCGTAACATGCATGCCAAGGGTGCGCTGCCCCGGATTCACGGCTGGCTCTACCGGGTGGAGGATGGCTCGATCGACGTGCTCGTGGACGGCCGCCCGGGTGGATCGGGGCAGCCGCGGTCTCCGAAGGGTCGCGCGTCCAAGGCCGGCAAATCGAAGACCGCCCGGCGCCGGGGCTGACGGATCTCCGGCCCCACACGCCCCCGGAACCTCGTCATGACGCAGACCGAACTCGATAACGATCTCGTCATGCAATCGCCGTGGGATGCCAAGCACCTGCCGGCCGACCTGATGGCGGGGCTGGTCACGTTTCTGGTGGCGCTGCCGCTCTGCCTGGGGATCGCGCTGGCCTCCGGGGCCTCGGCCATTACCGGTGTGATCGCCGGCATCGTGGCCGGCGTGGTCGTGGGCTGGCTGAGCGGTGCGCAGGTGATGGTCTCCGGCCCCGCTGCCGGGCTCGTGGCCGTGGTGGCCTCCCAGATCGCCGCGCTCGGTTCCTTCGAGGCGCTGCTGCTGGCCGTGGTGCTCGCCGGGCTGATCCAGATCGCGCTCGGCCTGGCCCAGGGGGGCTTCATCAAGTCGTTCGTGCCCACCAGCGTGGTCCGCGGGCTGCTCTCCGCGATCGGTGTGATCCTGATCCTCAAGCAGATTCCCCACCTCTTCGGCCACGACACCGACTACGAAGGGGAGATGTCGTTTTTCCAGCCCGACCGCGAGAACACCTTCTCGGAACTGCTCGCGATCCTCGGCGACCTTCACCCCGGCGCGATGGTGATCGGCCTGGCGTCGCTGGCCCTGATCTGGATCTGGGGCCGGTGGAGCGTGACGCGGGCCAGCGGCATCCCCGCCCCACTGGCCGTGGTCGCATTCGGGATCGCCTGCGTGGCCGGCTTCGCCCCGCTCGGCCAGCCCTGGCTGGTCGAGCCCTCGCACCGTGTGCAGCTGCCGGTGGCCGAGAGCCTCGGCGGCGTGCTCGGCTTCCTGCACACGCCCGACTTCGCCCAGGTCGGCAACCCGGCCGTCGCCTGGGCCGCCCTCACGATCGCGCTGGTGGCCTCGCTCCAGGCCCTGCTCACCACCGAGGCCGTCGATCGGCTCGACACCCGCCGCCGCACCACGCCCGCCAACCGTGAGCTCGTGGCCCAGGGACTGGGCAACTGCGTGTCGGGCATGCTCGGCGGCCTGCCGATCACCTGCGAGATCGTGCGCTCGAGCGTGAACATCGACGCCGGGGCCCGCACCAAGCGGGCGGCGATCGTGCACGGCCTCTTGCTGCTCGCGGCGCTCGTGCTCTTCCCCCGGGCCATCAACCAGATCCCGCTCTCCTGCCTGGCCGCGATCCTGATCGCCACCGGCCTGCGGCTCGCCAGCCCGGCGGTGTTTCGTGAGATGCTGAAGGCCGGCCGCTACCAGCTCGTCCCCTACCTGATCACGCTCGTGGCGATCGTGTTCACCGATCCGCTCCAGGGGATCGTGATCGGGCTGGTGGTGAGCCTGGGCTTCATCCTCTGGAGCAACCAGCGCCGGCCGATGCGGCTGGTCGTGGAGCATCACCTAGCCGGTGACGTGACGCGGGTAGAGCTCGCCAATCAGGTGAGCTTCCTGAACCGGGCCGAGCTGCGGCGGGTGCTCGACGGCATGCCCCGCGGGCGGCATGTCTTGATCGACGCCAGCGACTCCGTCTACATCGATCCGGACATCCTGGAGACCGTCCGCGAATACCGCGACTCGATCGGCCCGGCCCGTGGCGTGCACGTGAGCACGAAGGGCTTCCGGCCGAAGTACGAGATCGCGGACGTGATCAACTTCGTGGACTTCTCGAGCCGCGAACTGCAGCAGGACCTCACCCCCGAGCGGGCCTTCGAATACCTGCGGGCCGGCACCGCGCGGTTTCGCACCGGCACCCAGCTCAAGCGCGACCTCGGCCGGCAGATGGTGGCCACCGCCGTGGGTCAGCACCCGATCGCCGTGGTGCTCTCCTGCATCGACTCCCGGTCGCCGGCCGAGATCCTCTTCGACATGGGCCTGGGCGACATCTTCAGCGTGCGGGTGGCGGGCAACGTGGCCACCGACGAGGTGCTCGGGAGCATGGAGTTCGCCTGCGCCGTGGCCGGGGCCCGGCTCGTGGTGGTGCTCGGCCACACCCGCTGCGGGGCCGTGAACGCCGCCGTGCAGGTGGCGTGCCACCCGGAGGTGCCCGTGGCGCCCGAGTGTGTGCACCTCACGCCGATCATGGAGAGCATCGGCAGGTCGGTCGATCCGGCCTCGTGCCGGCTGCCGGCCGACGCGCTCAAGGAGCAAAAGGACGAGGTGGCCGACGAGGTGACCATCAAGAACGTGGCCCGCGTGGTGGCGGAAATCCGCCGGAAGAGCGGGGTCCTCGACCGGCTGGTCCGCGAGGGCCGCGTGGGCATCGTGGGCATGGTCTATGACGTGGGAACCGGCTCCACCCGGATCGTGCCCGGCACACTCGCCGGCTTGCCGCCCGGCGCCGCGAGCGCCCCACTGCCCGCTCAGGGCTGAGCCCGACCGCCCGATCGCGGCCCGCGCCGCCGCCGCGTGGCGTGCGGGTGCGCCGAGAGCCCGCGGTGCTCCTCAAGCCCCACCACCTCCAGCCGCCTGCCCGCCCGGGCGAAGTCGTGGCCGAGCTCCTCGAGCTTCTCCATCACACTGTGGTCCACGAGCCTGGTGCCGGCGAGGTTCACCACCACGTCGTTGCCCTGCAGCAGGCCGAGCTGCACGATCTGCCTGCGGAAGGGGAGCCAGTTACTGAACACGGCCGAGCCGGCCGCGTCGATCTGCACCGTCTCTTCGTCGAGTGTGGTCACCTTGAGAAACGGCTTAAAGAACGATCCCAGCGGCACGCCGTTGGCCGCGTGGATCAGGAACTTGAGCCCGATCCCGATTCCCACGCCCAGGAGCAGGTCGGTGGCCAAGACCGCGACGATCGTGGCCACGAAGATCGCCAGCTGCTCCGGGCCGATCCGAAAGACGTTGATGAACTCCTTGGGCGAGGCCAGCCGGGCGCCCGTGTAGACGAGCATCGCCGCCAGCGCCGACAGCGGGATCATGTGGACGATCGCCGGCGCGAGGCCCACGAAGGACAGCAGGAAGACGCCGTGCCAGAGGTCGGCGAACCGGGTGCGGGCGCCGGCATCGATGTTGGCCTTACTGCGGACGATCTCGGAGATCATCGGCAGGCCGCCGACCGCCGCCGCGGCCACGTTGGCCACCCCGACGGCAAGCAGGTCGCGGTTCATGTCGGTCTTCCGCTTCCAGGGATCGAGCAGGTCGATCGCCTTGGCGGAGAGCAGCGACTCGATGCTGCCGACCATCGCGAACATCACCACCC
>CAMCPF010000128.1 GCA_945876515.1 Candidatus Kuenenia stuttgartensis | reverse complement strand
GTCGATCGCCTGCTCGCGGCGCTGGTTTTTTGGGTGGGCCTGACGATCGCGCCGGCCCAGCCGGCCCGGAGTGACGAGCCTGCCGCTCCTGCAGCACCTGAGGCCGTTTCAAGGAGTCGAATCGGACGGGTTGTGCCCCCGATTCGGCTGAGTGACACCGCGGGCAAGGAGTGGTCGCTGGCTGCGGCTGAGAGCGGCCGGGCGACGGTTGTGGCGTTCCTCAACTTCAACTGCCCAGTCTCGAATCAATGTGTGCCCGTGCTCAATCACCTCGCGGACCGCTTTGGCGAGGAGGGTGTGATATTCGTCGCGGTGGTCTGCGACGCCGCGGATGCCGCCGAGGTCGATCGGCTCGCCGCCGAGTCGAAGATCGCCTGCCGGGTGTTTTTCGACCCCGACAAAGCTGCCGCGGCCCACTTTCGGGCGACGACCACGCCGCAGGTTTTTGTGCTCGACGGCAACCGGGTGCTGCGGTACTCGGGCCTCGTCGACAACCTCTACAAGAGCCGGCTCGTGCGGCAGCCCAAGGCCGACGCCGAGTATCTTGCCGATGCGATCGCCGCTGTCCTGGCCGGCCAGAACGTGGCCATCAAGGAGACCGTTCCGATCGGTTGCCCGCTGGAACTTACCGCGAGACCGGTCATCATGCGCGGCCGCGTCGAGTTTCATCGCGACATCGAGCCCCTCCTGCAGCAGCACTGCCAGCGGTGTCACCATCCGGGGGACGTGGCCCCCTTCTCGCTCGTGACGTTCGACCACGCGGTGCAGTGGGCGGCCGACATCAAGAGCTACACCGCGGAGCGACTGATGCCACCCTGGCCGGTGACCGGTGGGATTCCGCTCGAGAACGACTTGGCTCTGAAGCCTGAGGAAATCGATCTCATCGGCCGCTGGGTGGACGAAGGCTGCCCGCGGGGAGATCCGGCCGACGCCCCGCCGCCGCTGGTTTTCGTGAACCAAGATGCGTGGCAGGCTGCCAGGCCGCCGGACCTCGTCCTGAAGATGCCGGGAACAGTTCACCTCGCCGCCCAAGGCGAGGATCACTACCGCACGATCGTGCTCCCGCTCGACAATCAGGACGAGTTGTATGTGGAGCGTCTCGAGTTCAAGCCCGGCAATCGGAGGGCGATCCACCACGGCATGGTCTTCTACGACGGGACCGGTCTCTTGCTTGCCGCACAGAAACGGCTGGGGACTCCGCTGCCGAAGGGTGCCGGCGACGAGGACTACGGCCCGGGCTACGACTCGGGCATGGGGCTCGGCTTCGTGCCCGATCCGACCCAGCCGGTGCGGAATCCAGACAACGCGGGCGGCCAACTCATGGGCTGGGTGCCCGGGGTAGGACCGCTTGATTTTCCGCCAGGTGTCCGGCGGGTTGTTCCCACTGATGCGGCGATCGCGATGCAGATTCACTATGTGCGGACGGGGAAGCCCGAGGTCGATGACTCCAGCCGGCTCGGGATCTGGCTCTCCAAGGAACCGCCCCGGCAGTTTTCCCACGGATTCATGCTCGATACGGACTTTCGTTTGATCCCGAAAGGTGACGCGAACTTCAAAACCACAGGATCGCGCGAGATCACGCGGGATTGTCACCTCTGGGTGATGGCCCCTCACATGCATCGGCTGGGGAAGGAAATGCGGATCTGGTATCAGCCTCCTGATTCATCGGAACGTGAACTTTTGCTCGAGCTCACGAATTGGGATTTCAACTGGCAGCACCGCTACCTGCCCAGAGATCCTTACCCCATGAAGAAGGGATCTCGGCTGCACGTTGAGGCGGTGTTCGACAACTCGGCGGGCAATCCGCGTCGTCCGCCCGGATCGGAGCGGACGGTTTTCCTCGGTGAAGGCACCGCTGATGAGATGGCGTTTGCCATCATCGGCACCATCATCGACGAGCGGCCGACTGGCAAAGTCGAAATGATCCGGTACTTCGAGAAACTGGTCGAGGCAAAGGCCTTTCGGATCGCCTACGAGGCGCTGGGTAAGCAGTAGACGCCTGTCATCGACCTCGTATCTCGGTAGTCGGCAACACGATGAAGCAGAAGACAGTCGAAGACGGCATGTATTGCCTGATGGATTTTCTCCATCTTGCCAGACGGAACGATCTAAACTCGCTTGCAGTGGCAATACGGCCGCTGGTGGGCGCTGATTTCGATTTTTATCGAGACGAGTTTGTCGAGTGCGTGGTGGCCAGCTGGGATGGCCATGAAGTCATCGTCGCGCATCCGCTTGATGCCACTCTGCCCGAGCATGTGGCTGGCGGGCAGCTCACCGAGAACAATGCCGCCAGCTACATCACGCTAGCCGTGAAGCGGCCGCCGGGGGCCAGCGGCGACGTCGTTTATTGCCAGACGGACCTTGCCACGTCGATTGCGACCACCCTGGCGACCACGTTCGACACGGAGGTGCTGCACAGCAAGACCTGGGAAATCGACCGAGCCAAGACGACGCTCTGGAATCGACGATACGGCAGCACGTCCGCGGTCGTGGAATCATCACAACCGCAAGTTTTTTCGAGCGGTTGGAAGCGGCACGCCTTGGTAACCACGCTCGAATCACTTCGGCCGACATACGATGGCCCGCTCGACTTTGTGCATGTGATTCATCCGCGAGCGATCATAGACAGGCGGCGTCCGTTCCCGCTGATGCGGGGCCTGACAGCCGACCGCGTTGCGATCATCCAGCCCACGTGCTCGATTCTAGGGCCCATCGAGGTGCCGATCGGTGGTCGCCTGCTGCGTGGAGAGTTGGTGACGATTCCGCATGCCCCCCAAGAGATGCTCGAGCGGCTTTCCGATGCCAGGGACGCGTTGATTGATGTGCTCGACTACGCCGAGCATCGCCAGGCGGGCTTTGTGAGCCTGGGAGCCTTGATTCCCTCGATCTCAAGGCAAGGCAGGCTTTTGAAGCAGGCCAGGCCGCACCTGGCGATTACCACAGGGCATGGCTTTACGGCCGTGACGATTGCTCAGATGGTCGACGATATCGAAAAGGAAATCGGCTCAGACGGTGTCGTTGCCGTAATGGGGGCGGCTGGCTCCACCGGACGTGCGGCGCTGCGGTGCATGTTTCGGCGGTCGCCGCTCCGCAGAGTTTTGGCGATCGACCTGCCGCAGCAGATGAGCAAAATCCCTGAGATTCCCGGTTGGAATCCGGCGGTTCATCGGCTGACGACTGTGAAGGAAGAGATCAGGGAGGCGGCGATCGTCGTCTGCGTGACGAACGCCGTCGGCGGTATTTTACAGGCTGACGACTTCGGAGAAGGCACGGTCATCCTTGACGACGCCCAGCCTGAAAACGTCGACATCTCGGTGCTCGATACGCGCCCAGACCTGAGAATCGTCAAGTGCTTGACGCGTATCCCAGGGCTTCACTGCCCTTTTGATATGGGGCTGTTTGCCGCGGAGCATCTCGATCCCGAGGTGAACTTCACGTGCCTGGCCGAGATCATTCTGTCAGCAGCCGAACGACATCCAGAGTCGTGTGTGGTCGGTGATCCGACAGACGAGCAACTGAGTTATCTCGAACTCGCCGCTCGTCGGCATGGTGTGAAGCCTGCAGAGTTTTTCAGCTTTCCCAGCCTCGGGTCGATCGACCTGCGGGGCCGGGCGTTGATGAGACCGAACACGGATCGGCCCACCTAACCGCCCGACCCTCTCGCCGGCCGACGTCTTGACAAACCAACTCATCGGCGCGAAGCCAGCCGGCAACCGCAGTTGCGTCCTGGATTATCTCAGGGCTGCGATCATCGTCTTGGTGGTGTTCTTACACGCGATTTTGGCGTACCCGACATGGGGCAGGTTCTATCCCTCGGACAATCTTCACTCCACGGGACCTGTCATTGACCCGCAGAAGACCGCAGCATTCGACCTGGTGCCCGCCCTCCTCAACGGCTTTTTCATGGCGTTGATGTTTTTCATCTCCGGGCTCTTTGTGTGGAAGAGCCTCGCCAAGTAAGGGGCCGCCTGTTTCCTGAAAGACCGCTGGAAAAGGCTTGGCATTCCGTATGTGCTCTCACTCGCCGTGATCATGCCGCTCGCGTATTACCCTTCCTTTCTCCTGACCGGAGCCGAGGGGGACGTTTTCTCGTATTGGTGTGGCTGGTCATGGATCAGCGGGCCTGCGTGGTTTCTTTCGATGTTGCTCGGCTTCAATGCGCTCGCAGCACTTGCCTTCTCTGTTGTGGGGCCATCACGCAACGCTGTGCCCGAGGTGTTCGTGACGCAGCCTGGAGCCTTTTTCTTCGCTCTGATCACCCTCTCGGCCCTGGGGTTGATGCCGATGCTGGCGTTATTTGGGCCCTATACCTGGCTGAATTGGCACTCGATCGTCATCGGTCAAGCCAGTCGTCCTTTGTTCTACGCGGTCTACTTTTTCGCCGGCGTCGCCGTCGGCGCCCGAGGCCTAGAGACGACGTTTCTCAGGTACACCGGACCGCTTTCACGCCGGTGGTGGGTCTGGCTGATGGCCTCGCCCATCGCCGGTCTCTTGCTTGTCGTCACCTTAGTAAGTATTAAAATCGATGCTTCAAGGCCTTGGATGCGGCCTGCCGGCTGGTGGCTGCTTGGATGCAGCACGGTGCTCTACAGTGCCACGCTCAGCATGGCCTTCCTGGCACTGTTTCTTCGCTTCGTGCACACCAGGCACGCGTGGGCCGATAACCTGAGTGACAATGCCTATGGGATTTACCTCGTGCATTACCCGTTCGTTGTCTGGTCGCAGTACGCGCTCCTTGGCTCGTCGCTGCCCGCCACGACCAAGGCACTGGTCGTGTTCGGAGTGTCACTTGGGCTCGGTTGGGGAACGAGCGTGGTGCTGCGATCGATTCCCGGCGTTCGTGCCGTCCTGTAACCCGGGGGCCGTACCGACGCCACGGAGACCACATCCCGGGCGAGGCCGACGAGTTGCATCGCCCGCACGGCAGTGAAGGTGAGGTCGATCTCCCACCAGCGGTGGCCCTGCGAGCAGGCACGCGGGGTCGCGTGGTGGTTGTTGTGCCAGCCTTCCCCGTTGGTCAAGAGTGCCACCACGACATTATTTCGGCTGTGGTCCGCCGTGTCGTAGTTTCGATACCCCCAGCGGTGGGCCGCGGAGTTCACAAGCCACGTGACGTGCCACACGTAGACCGTCCTTACCAGCACGCCCCACACGAACACCTGCGTTCCAAACCGCACCGCGGCCGCGGGCGTGTCGGTCACCAGCACACCGATCCCGAAGCCGAGCGCAGCGATCAGGATCGCATGCGCCGCATACACCAGGGCCCACGTGTGGCGTCGATGCAGCCAGCGGAGGAACGGGTCGTTCACCAGGTCGGGAATATACTTGGCATAGGTCACGAGCGAGTGCTGCCGCGGGTCGGCGATGTAAATCCACTGCATGTGGCCCCAGAAGAATCCCTCCGTCGGCGAGTGGGGGTCGCCGGGGTCGTCGCTGTGCTGGTGATGGATGCGATGGACGCAGGCCCACCACAGTGGCGATCCCTCCAGGCAGCACACCCCACACAGCACCCAGAGCCGCTCCAGCACCCGGGGGAACGCAACGGCCTTGTGGGTCAGCATTCGGTGGAAGCCGAGGTTGATTCCCAGCGAGCCGAAGATGAAGTTTCCGACGAGGACGAGCGGGATGCCCCACCAGACGAACACGGAGGGGAGAAACGCACTGAGCGCGAGGATGTGGATGACGATGAGCGCGACCAGGAACCAGACGACCACGTTCGGCCGCGGAAGCTCGGCAGCCGCTCCCGGGGATGGCTGATCGTCACGAAACTCCGTTTCGGTGGCGGCTGCGTTCGGTCGCAGCCCTCGTATCTCGGCCGTAGTGGATGGTGTGACTGGCATGGAGTGCGGTCGCAGAGAGCCCATGCGCGGGCACGGAGTGCGAGTGGGCAGGACGGAATCCCGGTCAACGATTTGCCGGAAGGTATACCAGGCAGGGACACGTCCGCCAGCGAGTGCCAGTCGATGCCGTACCCCCGGCAGGCGGCATGCCTGGACAACTCGCCGGCCGAGACCCGCCCGGGCGGACCCCGCCGCGCGGTGTACTTCTCAGCCGGCGTTCACCGTTTCCGCTCAGGTGTCACCTGCGCCCAGCAGGGCGTTGAGCCGCAGGATCGAGGCTCGGCCCAGCCTCAGAGGCTCGACGCCTGCCCCGAAGAGAACGGTCGTCTCGCTCCGCGACTTCCACATCGTCTCGGTGATGAGGGCCAGATTGATCACCTCGGAGCGGCTGACACGGGCGAAGGTCTCCTCCGGCAGGTCGGCGAGCCACTCTCCCAGCCGCCGGCGGAAGACCAGCAGGCGGGGCGGGGAGTGCAACGCCACGCGGGTGTAGTTGCGGAGCGATTCGATCCAGCAAATGTCGGCGATGCGGATCACGGTCTTCTGGCGGCTGTTTCGCAGCGGCACCTTTAACTGCGGGCCGGCTGCGGCACGATCGACGATCGCCTCCGCCTCCACCTCGTCTTTGGCCGCGGCGGCTCGTTCACCGGACGGCGTTGTGAGCCGGCGGAGCGTCTCGGCGAGTCGTTCGGGGGCGACGGGCTTCACGAGGTAGTCCACCGCAGCCACGGCGAACGCCTCGACTGCGTGCCGCTCGTGCGCCGTGACAAACACCACCTGGGTCGAGTCGTCGATCTCGGGGAGGAGTGAAAAAGCGTTGCCGCCGGGCATCTCCACGTCGAGAAACACCGCATCCGGCATGCGGGCGGCGAGGCAGGCCCGCGCCTCGGCCAGGCTGTCGGCCACGCCCGTGAGCTCGACCTCCGGGAAGGCGGCCAGGAGCCCCTGCATCTGGCGGTTGGCGAGCGGCTCGTCATCCACCAGCAGGATCGAGATCATGCGGGCAGCTCCTGCGGCACTGCAGCGATCGGCAGGGGCGGCTCGGGTCGGGTGGCCGGCATCCGGATCACGATCCGCACGCCTGCCCAGTGGCCGGCCTGCGCGTGCCTGCCCGGCGTCTCCACCAGCACCTCCGCCGCAGGGCCGACGAGCAAGGCCAGCCGCTTACGGAGCGTTTTGAGGCTGGTGCCAGGGGAGCGGGTCGGGTCGGGGGCGATCCAGGCACCCGAGTTGGCGACGATCACCTCCAACTGGCCGGCGGCGACGCGGGCCGAGACCTCCACCTGCAGCGGCCCGGCGGTCGTCTGCATCCCGTACGTGATCGCGTTTTCCAGGAGCGGCTGGATCATCATCGGCGGCACCATCACCCCCCGCGCCGCCCGGTCGCAGACGATCCGGCAGTCGAGCTTCGATCCGAACCGTGTCTGCTGTACCGCCAGGTAGTGTTCGAGCGCCTGCACCTCGCGTGCGAGCGGCTCGAGCAGTCGTGAGTCGCGTAGCGCGGCGCGGAGGAACGCGGCCAGCTCCTGCGTGATTCGGGCCACGTCGTCAGGGCTGTGCTTGCAGGCCACGATCGCATTCAGGGCATTGAAGAGGAAGTGGGGATTCATCTGCGCCTGAAGCCGATGCACCTCGTGTTCAAATGCCGTCGCTTCCAACTGCACGGCCCTGGCCTCCCGCTCCGCCGCCTCCGCCGCCGCCCGTGCGAGCTGGATCTCGGAGGCATAGAGCCCGTCGGTGAGTTCGATCGCGATGTAGCAGCTGCACCAGAAGATGCCCGCCGCCAGCCGGGGCACGATCTGCCCCAGGGAGTCGGATCCCATCCAGACCATCGTGGTGGTGATTCCCCAGACCGTGAACGGCAGCAGGCTGCCGACGAGCAGGCTCACCGTCGCCAGGCAGATCAGCGCCCAGCGAAGGGGCCGGCCGAGCCGCCGCAGCCGGGGCAGTTGAAACAGCTTGTGCATGGCAGCCGTGATCGCAAACCCGCTGGCCATGCGGAAGCCGATGGCGGTCCAGGCGATCGGCACGGCGGGGTCGACCGCCCGGCTCATGAGGATGCTCAGGGCCGCGATCCACAGCCACACCAGGCACTGA
>CAMCPF010000127.1 GCA_945876515.1 Candidatus Kuenenia stuttgartensis | reverse complement strand
TGGATGTACGACCATCTCTCGCTCGGCGATCTCCTGGACGGGGCCGGGTTCGTGGAGGTCGGCCGCACCGACGCGGTCGAATCGCGGATCCCCGGGTTCCCCGCCGCCTGCCTCGACGCGGACTCATCCGGCACACCCTGGAAGCCCGACTCGCTCTACATGGAGGGCGTGCGGCCATGAGCGACCCCAGCTTCTGCGCCGGACATCCCCCGCGGATCGCCTGTCTGGCCACCCACGCCGGCCACGCCGGCGGGGCTGCGATCGCGATGGAGCGGCTGGCGGCGGCACTGCGGGTCGCGGGGGCGCGGGTCGATCTCCTCACCCGAGCGGACATGCCCGCCGCGCCGACGGCCGTGCGGCGGGTCGAGCGGATCCTGCGCCGCGGCATCCGCCACGGCCGCACGCCGCTCTCGAACACGCTGCTGACGGCCGACTGGCCCGCCTGGGACGTCGCCGGCCATCCCGCCGTGGCGGCGGCCGACCTCGTCAACGTCCACTGGGTGGCCGGCTTCGTGTCCGCCGCAGGCATCCGTCGGCTGGTCGAGAGCGGCCGGCCCGTGGCCTGGACGCTGCACGACATGCGGCCCTTCACAGGGGGCTGCCACTACGCGAGCGGCTGCGAGGGATTCACGACCGACTGCCGCGGCTGCCCACAACTCGCACCACGACTCCACGCGCTTGCGGCGCGGTCGCTGGCCCGGGCCCGGCGCCGCCTGAAGGGCGTGCCGCTCGAGTTCATCGCGCCGAGTCGCTGGCTGGCAGGCGAGCTGGTGCGGTCGCGGCTGTTCGACGAGGCGAGCCACCGCGTCCGGGTCATTCCCAACGGGATCGATCTCGATCGCTACGCGGCCGGCGACCGGGCGGCGGCTCGGCGGCGGCTCGGCCTGCCTGCGGAAGGCCTGGCCATCCTGCTCGGGAGCGTGGCGCTCGACGAGCGGCGGAAGGGAGCGGGGTTCGCCGCCGAGGCCGTCGCGCGGGCGGCCGCCGAGTTGGCCCGCCGCAACGGATCCCCGGCCCCCCTCGTCGTCACCTACGGCTCGGGCGAACTGGTGATTCCGGGGGTCGCCTGCCGACACCTCGGCCGGCTCGACGAGGCGGGGGTGCTGGAAGCCCTGCAGGCCTCGGACCTCCACCTCACGATGGCCCGCGAGGACAACCTGCCCAACACCGTGATGGAGGCGCTCGCCTGCGGCCTCCCCGTGGTGGCCACCCGCACAGGCGGCCATCCCGAGATGGTCGCCGACGGCGTGGAGGGCTGGCTCGTGGCCGTCGATGACGCGCCGGCCGCCGCCGCGACGCTCATCCGGCTGGCGGAGGACCCGGCGACGGTGCGCGCCGCGGGCCGTCGCGGCCGGGAGCGGGCCGAGCGTGAATGGGATGCCCGGCTGCAGGCCCGGCGGTACCTCGAACTGGCGGCCGAGTGCCGCGCCCGCGAGCGTGCTGCTCGGGTCACCGAGTCCGTGGCCGCATCCGGTCGATCTACCACCGCGGCCCTCGCGCCTTCCCGACTCACGCCCGCCGCCGTCGCCGCGTTGCATCGTGGAGGCCCGCTCCGCGGCCCCCTCCGCCGGTTGCGGCGGCTCGCACCCTGGCGCTGAAGCCATGGTCCCCTCAATGCAATGGTCCCCCTAATGCAATGGTCCACTTGAATCCTGCCGTGCCGAACCCGTCCCGCACCCCATCGCCGCCCCGTTGGTCGCCGCTGCTCGATGCGGCCGACTTCGGCGGCCCGCTGTTTCCGGAGGAGGCATTCCCGCCCAACGGCGAGTTCGCGGAGGCGTATTTCGCGGCCTGTCGTCGCGGGTATGCGGCGATGGCGGAAACCCGGGTGGCGATCACGGGCCTGGCCCGGGATGTGGGGCGGATCCTGCCGCTGACGATCCGCCGCGTGGAAAACCTGTCACGCTGCTTCGCCGACGCCCGGGTCGTGGTGTTCGAGAACGACTCGCGGGACGATACCCGGCTGCTGTTGCGGCGCTGGGCCGGCGACAACCCGCGGGTCGATGCCACGAGCGAGCGGCTCGCCGATCCCGTCAATCCCACCACCCGGTGCCTCGACCGGGCCGGCCGGATGGCCTTCTATCGGCGGCGGTGTCAGGAACGGGTGCTCGACCTCTGCTCCGGGTTCGACGCGGTGATCATCGTCGATTTCGACGTGCAGGGAGGCTTCAGCATCGACGGCATCGCCAGCAGCTTCGGCTGGCCCGGGTGGGACTTCGTCGGCTCCAACGGGCTCATCTGCCGGCGGCACGGGCTGACGATGAACGCCCTGCGACAGTACGACACCTGGGCCATGCGGTTCGACGCCGACCTGACGCCCCTCTCGACCGCCGCCGCCGCCGGCCTCGTCTACGAGCGGGGCACGCCGCTGGTGCCGGTGACGAGCTGCTTTGGTGGCCTGGGCATCTACACCATGGCAGCCTACGCCCGCGGCCACTACGGCAACGCCGATCTCGAGCACGCCACCTTTCACCGCTCGCTGATCGCAGCCGGCCACGACCGGCTGTTTCTCAACCCCAGCCAACTCGTGATCTACGGCCGCCGCCACCGCTTCGGCGACGGCGTGGTCGCGGCCCTGGCCGCCGCCTGGGCCCGGCTGGCAGGCGGCTGCTCGCGGCCCGGGCTGTTTCCCAGGGTACCGTCCGGGGCGGATTCACCCAGAGTGTCGGGTGGCAACCGCCGCGCGGCCTGAGGGCCCGAGGCCTTTCCGGTGTTCCGCGGTGGCGGCCGGCCTATAACTCGCCGGCGGCCAGCCGGCCGTCGTCCACCGGACTGACCGGGGGACCGGATGCTGAGTTGGGTCGCCGAGGCGGCCTTTCCCAAACAAGCGAGGTTTTGATGCGCGTGTTCAGTTTCGGTTCGATGGCGTTGGCCGGGCTCGTGGCCCTGCTGGCCGGGAACGTGGTGACGGCCGACGAATGCCCCGTGGCCAAGCAGCAGCGACTGGCCCGCGAGGCGGCGGCTGGCCACGTCCAGACCGTGGCCTACAAGGCCGAGTCCAAGGACATCGTCGATACGGCCGTCGCGGCCGGTGACTTTGCCACGCTCGTCGCGGCCGTGAAGGCGGCCGGGCTGGTCGAGACCCTCAAGGGTGACGGCCCGTTCACCGTCTTCGCCCCGACTGACGCGGCCTTCGCGAAGCTGCCCGAGGGCACCGTTGCGACCCTGCTCAAGCCGGAGAACAAGGAGAAGCTCGTGGCGATCCTCACCTACCACGTCGTGCCCGGCAAGGTGATGGCGGCCGACGTGGTCAAGCTCTCGGAGGCCAAGACCGTCCAGGGCAAGGCCGCCAAGATCAAGGTCGAGGGCGGCACGGTGATGGTGGACGGGGCGAAGGTCGTGAAGACCGACATTCCCTGCTCCAACGGCGTGATCCACGTGATCGACGCGGTGATCCTGCCCGAGTGACGAAAATGGCCGGCGGAGCCGTGCAGGGCTCCAGGCGCGGAGGCATACTGGGGGTCGGCACCGGAGAACTCCGGCGCCGGCCCCCGCGCCTTTCCCCCTCGTCCCTCGAGAAGAACCCATGGCCACCGCCACTGAAGCGACCCCCCGGCTGGGCGACGACGACGTCGCCGCGCTCGACCGGCTCCGCTCGATCCATGCCCGGCTCAAGGCCGAACTCGGTCGGGTGATCATCGGCCAGGAAGAGACGATCGAGCGGCTCACGATCTGCCTGTTCGCCCGGGGCCACTCGCTCCTGATGGGCGTGCCAGGGCTCGCCAAGACCTTGCTCGTCAGCAAGCTCGCCGAGACGGTGTCACTCAACTTCAGCCGGATCCAGTTCACGCCGGATCTGATGCCGATGGACATCACCGGCACCGACATCCTCCAGGAGACGGCCGAGGGCCGCCGCGAGTTCCACTTCGTGCCGGGGCCGGTGTTCGCCAACATCGTGCTCGCCGACGAGATCAACCGTGCGCCCCCCAAGACGCAGGCTGCGATGCTCGAGGCGATGCAGGAGCACAAGGTCACGGTGGTCGGCAAGACCTTCAAGCTCGAGCCGCCGTTCTTCGTGCTGGCCACGCAGAACCCCGTCGAGCAGGAGGGTACCTATCCGCTGCCCGAAGCCCAGCTCGACCGGTTCATGTTCCTGGTCGAGCTCGACTATCCGAGCGAGGCCGAGGAGGTGGCGATCGCCAGGACCACCACGGGGGGCGCCCCGCCGGCGCTCGACCACGTGCTCACCGGCCCGGAGATCGTCGAGTATCAGGATCTCGTCCGCCGGGTGCCGGTGCCGGATCACATCTACCAGTTCGCGGCCCGCCTGGTCCGTAAGACCAGGCCCCGCGGCGAGACGGCGCCGGCTTGGCTCAAGCCGCTGGTGGCGTGGGGCGCCGGCCCGCGGGCGGTGCAGTACCTCGTGCTCGGGGCCAAGTCGCGGGCGGCTCTCTCCGGCAGCTACATGGCGCGGCTCGAGGACGTCGAGGCGGTGGCGGCGCCGGTGCTGACCCATCGGCTGATCACCACGTTCGCCGCGCAGGCGGAGGGCATCGACGCCAAGCAGATCGTCGAGCGACTGGTGAAGGAGACGATCGCCGAGCAGGCGGGGTGAGGCGGCCATGCTCTCCGATCGCCAGCCCCGCAGCTTCCTCGAGCCCGCCGTGCTCGCGCGGCTCTCCGGCGTGCCGCTGTTGGCCCGGCGGCCGATGGTGGGCAACGTCTCGGGTCGGCACGCAAGCCCTCACCGCGGCTCGAGCGTCGAGTTCGCCGAATACCGCAAGTACGTACCCGGCGACGACCTCAGGCGGCTCGACTGGCGGGCCTTCGGTCGGTCCGACCGGTTTTACGTCAAGGAGTACGAGGCCGACACGAACCTCAGGCTCGTGCTCGTGCTCGACACCAGCGGCTCGATGGCCTTCGGCTCCACGAAGCCGGCGGCCCAGGCCGGCCCGCAGCCGCTCGTGAAGCTCGACTACGCCCGGCGGATCTGCGGAGCGCTCGGGTATCTCGCCAGCCAGCAGGGCGACGCGGTCGGCATCGCCTGTGCCGCCGAGCGGATCGTTCGCACCCTGCCGCCGCGCCGCAGCCCCGCGCACCTGCGGCTGGTGTTCGACGTGCTCGACGAGGCGCGGCCGCAGGGCACGACGGGCCTCTGCGAGGTGCTCCACGAGATCGCTGAGACGATCCGCCAGCGGGCGCTGGTGGCGATCGTCTCCGACCTGTTCGCCGATCCGGAGGAACTGGCCGGGGCCTTCGGCCACCTCAAGTTCCGCCGGCATGACGTGGCGGTGTTCCACCTGCTCGACCCGCAGGAAATGGCCTTCACCTTCCAGCGGCCGACGCGGTTTGTGGATCTGGAGGGGGGCGCGGCGATCTTCGCCGATCCCATCGAGATCGCCGACCGCTACCACACGGCCGTGACGGCCTATCTCGAGTCACTGCGGCGGATCGTGCTGGAGAAGGGGATCGACTACCAGCGGGTGTTGACGGACGAGCCCTATGAGCAGGTGCTGGCCCGATTTCTCGTGGGTCGGGCGGCGGCGAGGGGGCTGCGATGACGTTCCTCCAGCCCTGGCTGCTCGTGGCGCTGCCGCTGGTCGCGCTGCCGTTGATCATCCACCTGATCAACCAGCGGCGGTTTCAGACGGTGCAGTGGGCGGCGATGCGGTTTCTGCTCGCGGCCCGGGCAATGTCGAGCGGCTACTCGAAGCTGCGGCACTGGCTGATCATGCTCCTGCGGATGCTGGCGGTGGCGGCGGTGATCCTGGCGATTGGCCGGCCGCTGTCGCGAGGCTGGCTGGCCCTGGCGGGCGGGGCGCGGCCCGACACGGCGATCGTGGTGCTCGACCGCAGTCCGTCGATGCAGGCCCGCGACCCCGCGACGCCGGAGACGAAGCTGGCCACCGGACGGCGGCAACTGGCCGAGACGCTCGCCACGCTCGCGCCCCAGCGGTGTTTGCTGGTGGAAGGCGACAAGCTCGTCGAGGTGCCGGCGGCGGCGCTCGTGGACCTGCCCGCCGCCGGGCCGGTCGCCGCCGCGGCCGACATCCCCGGGATGCTGCAGGCCGCCTACGACCACATCCGCGACAACGCCGCCGGGACCGCCGAGGTCTGGATCTGCTCCGACGGGCGGACCAACGACTGGGCGCTCGAAGACGGCGGCTGGGCCGGCCTGCGGGACGCCTTTGCGAAGCTGCCCCAGCAGGTCCGCTTCCAACTGGTGGCCTTCGACGCGGCCCCCGCGGGCAACGTCGCCGTGCGGGTCACCGAGGCCCGGCTCGAGCGGCGGGGCGAGGCGCGGGAACTGCTCGTCAGCGTCGTGGCGACGCGGCAGGATTCCGGCGACCCCATCACGCTGCCGCTGAAGTTCGAACTCGGCGGCGTTTCGACGGCCGTGGAGGTCGAGCTCGCCGGCCGTGAGGCGGTGCTCGCCAACCATGCCCTGCCGCTGGGTCGCGGCGAGTCGGCCCGGGGCTGGGGCCGCGTCTCGATTCCGGCCGACACCTGCGCGGCCGACAACGAGTTTTACTTCGTGTTCGACGAGCCGCCCCCACGGCTGGCGCTGGTGGTGGCCGAGGAGGCCGCGGCCGGGCGGGTGCTGGAGCTCGCGGCCTCGATCCCGCCGAGCAAGGAGCTCGTGGCCCGGGCGGAGAGCGTGCCCCGGGCCGGCCTGGCGACCGCGCCGTGGGCGGAGGCGGCGGCCCTGATTTGGCAGGGGCCGCTGCCGCAGGGAGACGAGGCGAAACTCGTCGATGAGTTCGTCGCCCGCGGCGGGCAGGCGATCTTCTTCCCACCCGAGTCGGCCGACGGAGCGACGTTCGCTGGCGTGTCCTGGGGCGAGTGGCTGGCCCACCCGCAGCCGCTGCGGCCCGAACAGTGGCGGAGCGACGAGGACATCCTCGCCAACACGCTGGCCAGCGGCGCGCTGCCGGTGGGCGAGCTCGAGGTGCAGCGGTCGTGCGGGCTCGGGGGCGAGATCGTGCCGCTGGCCACACTGGCCGACGGCCTGCCGTTGGTGGCGCGGGTGCCCGACGGCCGCGGCATCACCTTCTGCGCCACGCTGCCGCGGCCGCGGGACTCGTCGCTGGCGAGCGAAGGCATCGTCTTGTACGCGATCCTGCAGCGGCTGATCGAGCGGGGTCTCGAGCCGCTGGCGGGTGCGCGGCAGATCGACGCCGGGCCCGCCGCGAGCGAGCTGCTGGCTGCGGCGACGGCCGACGCGCGTTGGGCGTGTGTGGCCGGGCCGGCCGGCAGCAGTGGCGCGGAGGCGGGCTGGCAGGCCGGCGTCTACGAGGCGGCGGGCCGACTCGTGGCCATCAACCGGCCGCCGGCGGAGGACGTGGCCGCGATCGCCGCGCCCGAGCGGATCGACGGGCTGTTTCGCGGCCTCGCCTACACCCGGGTCGAGGGGCGGGCCGGCCGCGGTGACAGCATCGTGCAGGAGATTTGGCGGGCCTTCCTGATCGCGATGCTCTTGGCGCTCGTCGGTGAGGGACTCTTGAGCCTGCCCCGCCGCCGGGTCGCCACGCCCGTGATCCCCGCCCTCGCGGAGGCCGCCGCATGATCGCCGCCACCGGCTTCGAGGGACTGCGGTTCTTCACCACGCCCTGGACGATCCTGATCTCGGCCGTGCTCGTGGCGGCCACGGTGGTGGTGGCCTTCCTCACCTGGCGCCGCAGCGGCTACGCGGCCGGCACGGGACTCGTCGAGTTGCTGCGGGTGGTGATCGCGGGCCTCGTGGCGCTGCTCCTCAACCAACCCGAGTGGGTCGAGGAGTTCCGCCCCGACGAGAAGCCCGTGGTAGCCGTGCTGGTCGATGGCTCGCGGAGCATGGACACCCGCGACGTGGTGACGGCCGCCGCCGCCCCCACGTCGCGCCGGGAGGCGGTGGCCGAGCTTGCGGCGAGCGACTTTTGGCGGCCGCTCGAGGACCGCTACCGGGTGGTCGTGGAGCCGTTCTCGGCCGCGCCCGAGGCGTCCGCCACGGATCTCGGCGCTCCGTTGGTGGGCGCGGCCGAGCGGTTCGGCAGCCTGCGGGCGGTGGTGCTGGCCAGCGACGGCGACTGGAACGAGGGGACCTCGCCGCTCGAGGCGGCCCGGCGGCT
>CAMCPF010000126.1 GCA_945876515.1 Candidatus Kuenenia stuttgartensis | reverse complement strand
CATCCCGGGCCGATCTACCTCTGCGTCAACGCCGACGAGAGCGAGCCGGGCACGTTCAACAACCGGATCCTGATGGAGGACGACCCGCACCAGGTGATCGAGGGGATCATCCTCTCGTCGTTCGCCACCCGGGCCTCCACGGCCTACATCTACCTGCGCTACGAATACCCGCATTCCTGGCACCGACTGCAGGGGGCAATCGACGAGTGCTACGCCGCCGGGCTCCTGGGCAAGAACATCCTCGGGAGCGGGTTCTCGCTCGACGTGTACCTCCACCGCGGAGCGGCGGCCTACATCTGCGGCGAGGAGACGGGGCTGATCGAGAGCCTCGAGGGCAAGCGGGCCTGGCCGCGGATCAAGCCGCCCTTTCCGGCGATCGAGGGCGTCTTCAAGAAGCCGACGGTCGTCAACAACATCGAGACGATGGCGTGCGTGGCCCAGATCGCCCGCCGCGGCGTGGAGTGGTTCAAGTCGATCGGCGTGCCGGCCGATCCGAACAATCCTCGCGATCCTGGCTCCTACGGACCCAAGCTCTACTGCCTCTCGGGCCACGTCGAGAAGCCGGGCTGCTACGAGGCGCCGCTCGGCATCACGCTCCGCGAACTCGTGGACCACTTCGGCGGCGGTGTCTGGAAGGGCCGCAAGGCCAAGGCCGCGATCCCCGGTGGGATTTCGATGGGCCTCATGACCGAGGCCGAGTTCGACACGCCGCTCGACTTCGCCGGCCCGGGTAAGGTCGGCTGCCTGGGCCTCGGCACCGCGGCGGTGGTGGTGATCGACGACCAGACGAGCATCGTGGATTTCCTCCACAACTCCTGCCGGTTTTTCGCCCACGAATCGTGCGGCCAGTGCACGCCCTGCCGCGAGGGCACGAGCTGGAGCCTGCGGATGCTCGAGCGGCTTCGGGCCGGCAAGGGGCGGCTCAAGGATCTCGATCTGTTGCTCGAGCTGGGCAACACGATGGGGATGATGCCCGGGTCGACGATCTGCGGCCTGGCCGACGGCGCGGCCTGGCCGATCAAGAACGCGATCAACAAGTTTCGCGGCGAGTTCGAGGACACCATCAAGCGGACCAACCCCGGGGGCTGGATGGTGACCGACCCCGTGCCCGCCCTCCAGATCGTGGGAGCCCACTGATGGCGGTCGTCATCGTCGACGGACAGGAAGTCGAGATTGGGGCCGACGAGCGGCTCAACTGCATCGAGGCCGCCCGCCGGGCCGGGAAAGAGATCCCGCATTACTGCTGGCACCCTGGCCTCTCGGTGGTGGCCAGCTGCCGGATGTGCCTCATCGAGACCGGCCAGCGGGACGCGGCCACCGGCAAGGTCACGATGGTGCCCAAACTCGTGCCCGGCTGCCAGACGCCGGTCAAGGACGGCACGGTGATCGTGACCGAGAGCGAGAAGGTCAGGGAGAGCCGGGCCCGGGTCGAGGAGGCCCTGCTGATCGACCATCCGATCGACTGCCCGATCTGCGACAAGGCGGGCGAGTGCCTGCTGCAGGACTACCACTTCGAGCACGGGCAGCCCGAGCGCCGAGCCGACATCCATGCCTTCACCAGCCGCAAGCGGGATGTCGGCCCCACGATCAGCCTGTTCGTCGATCGCTGCATCATGTGCACCCGGTGCGTGCGGTTCACCCGCGAGGTCTCCGGCACCGGTGAGCTGATGGTCACGTCGCGGGGCGCGAAGGAAGAGATCGACGTCTTTCCCGGCTTCCCGCTCGACAACAAACTGGCCGGCAACGTGGTCGACCTCTGCCCGGTGGGGGCCCTCGGCGACAAGGATTTCCTCTATCAGCAACGGGTCTGGTTCCTGAAGCGGGAGGCCAACGTCTGCGGCGGCTGCTCGGCGGGCTGCTCGATCTACACCGAGCACAACCAGGACACCGTCTACCGACTCAAGCCGCGGGAGAATCCGCACGTCAACACGTGGTGGATCTGCGACGAGGGCCGCTACGGCTGGCACCACCTCCACGACTCGGCCCGGATCCTCGAGGCCGGCCGCCGCGTGGCTCGGGCGCCGGGCGGCAACGGCCACGCACCCCTCCCCTTGCAGGCCGTCGAGTGGGCCGACGTGGTGATCGGAATCCGTGCCGACCTCGCGAAGGCCGGGCGGCTGGCCGTAGCCGTCTCACCGATGCTCACGGTCGAAGAAGCCTGGATGCTCTGCGAGGTCGCCCGGTCGATCGACTCGAGCGCTTTCTTGGCGCTCGGCCACGTGCCGGTCACGGGTGACGACGAGACCTTCCCGGGTGGGTTTACGATCCGTGGTGAGAAGTGCCCCAACCGCCAGGGCGTGGAGGAGGTGCTGGCGACGTTCGGCTCCGGCGGTCGCTCCTGGCACGACCTCGTGGCCCACGTCGCCGCCGGCCATGCCGACGCGGCCTGGATCACGGCCGGCTATCCGGGGCCTTGGATCGACGATGCCCAGGCCAAGCCGTTCGCCGGCCTGTCTTGCCTCGTGGTGCAGGATCTCTTCGACTCGCCGCTCACGGTTCACGCCACCTGGCGGCTGCCGGCCCCGGGCTTCGCCGAACGGGCCGGCACCTGGGTGAACGTGGCCCACCATGCCCAGAGCTTCCGGCAGGCGATCCGGCCACCGGCCGGCGTCTGGCCTGAGGGTCGCCTCTACTGGAACATGCTCGGCCGCCGCGGCCTCTACGACGCCGCCGCGATCCGCCGCGAGGTGGCCGGGCAGTCGGCCGCCTTCGCCGCGCTCGGCGATGACGTGCCGCCGACGGGCGTCGACCTCCGCGTGAGGGCGCTGGCATGAGCGACTGGCTCCCCTCCCCGACGACGATCGCGGCCCTGGCCAAGATCGGCCTCCTGATCGGCGGCCTGATGACGGCCGCGGCCTATCTCGTGCTCGTGGAGCGGTGGATGGCCGCCTGGGTGCAGGACCGCAAGGGTCCCAACCGCGTCGGCATCCCGCTCACGAAGATCCGCCTCTTCGGTCTCGGCCAGCCGCTGGCCGATGGGCTCAAGATCATCCTCAAGGAAGACTTCACGCCCAAGCACGTCGACAAGGTGCTCTATGCGGCCGCGCCGCTGGTGCTCTTGGCCGCGTCGCTGGCGATCTTCGCCGCGATCCCCTTCGGCAGCGTGCTGCCCCCCTTGGGCATCGCCGGCCTGCCCGATCCGGTCCCGTTCCTCGTGGCCCCGGCCCTCGATGTGGGCGTGCTCTGGGTGTTCGCCCTCTCGAGCATCGCGGTCTACGGCGTCTTGCTCGGCGGCTGGGCGAGCAACAACAAGTACGGCTTCCTGGGCGGCCTGCGAAGTAGCGCCCAACTCGTGGCCTACGAGATCCCGCTCGGCCTCGGTCTGCTCGGCGTCGTGCTCGCGGCGGGCTCGCTCAAACTCGACGCGATCATCAATGCCCAGGCGGAGACCGGCATCTGGTATGCCTTCGCCCAGCCGCTGGGGTTCATCGTGTTTCTGGTGGCCGCCTTCGCCGAGGCGGCCCGCCTGCCCTTCGATCTGCCCGAGGCCGAGCAGGAGCTCGTGGGGGGCTATCACACCGAATACTCTGGCATCAAACTGCTGCTCTTCCTCGTGTCCGAGTTCCTCCACATGGTCACGGCCGCGTTCTTGATCGTGATCATGTTCTTGGGCGGCTGGCACCTCTGGGGCGTGACCGGCTCGGGCCAGGAGGTGACCTGGCTCGGCGCCTTCCTCCGGTTCGCCGTGCTCTCGGCCAAGATCCTGGGCGTGATCCTGTTCTTCATGCTCGTCCGCTGGAGCTGGCCACGGTTCCGGTTCGACCAACTGATGAACCTGGCCTGGAAGGTGATGCTGCCCCTGGGGCTGGCGAACCTCGTGACGGTGGCCACGGTCGAGGAGTTTCGGCCGCAGCTGGTCGAGGCCCTCGGGGCCGGGGCAGCCGGCTGGGTGGCCCTGCTCATTCCCTGGGGCGTGTTCTTCGCCGGCTGGATCGCCGCGGGCCTGCTCACGCCCTCGGGCACCGACAACACCCCGATCCGCACCCACGGCCCGCTCGACGTCGAGCACGAACTGGTGGAGGTCTGAGATGAAGCCGACCGACCCGTCGATCACCTGGCTCGAGGAGAAGCCACTGGGCCTGGCCGAGCGGCTCTACCTGCCGCTGTTCGTCCAAGGGCTTGCGACCACCGCGCGGCATCTCGTCAGCCCCAAGGTGACGGTGAGCTTTCCCGAGGAGCGGCCCACGGTGGGCAATCCGCTGATCTACCGCGGGGTGCACCGGCTCAATCGCGACGACGAGGGGCGGGTGAAGTGCGTGGCCTGCTTCCTCTGCGCCACCGCCTGTCCTGCCCACTGCATCGACATCGTGGCCACCGAGAGCCCCTGGCCCGATCGTGAGAAATACCCCGAGGCCTTCCAGATCGACGAACTGCGGTGCATCTTCTGCGGGATGTGCGAGGAAGCCTGCCCGGTGGATGCGATCGAGCTCACGAGCCTCCTGGACCTGACCGGCAAGAGCCGCGAGGAGATGATCTTCGACAAGGAGAAGCTGTTGAGCGTCTACGACATGACCAAGGACTCGGAGCCGATGAAGTCGGCCTCCTTGGGAGGCACGCTGTGACCCCGGACGGCGGCCTCTCCAGCACCGGTTCCCTGCTGGCCGTGGCGGTGGGCTGCGCCGCGGCGAGCCTGTGGCTGCTGCTGCCGCGGGGCGAGAGCGGCCTCCGCGAGCGGGCGGCCCGGCGGTTCGGGATGTTGCTCGGTGCGGTGGCGCTCGCCCTGTTCGTAGCCACGGGCCGACGACTCGGCGGCGTGGGGGAGGAAGCGGTGTTCCTGATCGTGGCGCTCGTGGCCGTGATCGGCGGGGCGGCGACCGTGGTGACCCGTTCACCGGTCTATTCGGCGATCTGGTTCGCGCTGGCGCTCGCGGGAGTGGCGGGCGTCCTGCTCGTGCTGGGCGCACAGTTTCTGGGCGTGGCCACGATCGTGGTCTACGCCGGTGCGATCCTCGTGATGTTCCTGTTCGTGCTGATGCTGGCGCAGCCGACCGGGATGGCGTCCTACGACCGTGTGTCAAACGAGCCCTTGCTCTCGGCGGTGGCCGGAGCGGTGCTGCTCGGCCTGCTCACGCTGTTCATCGGCCGGCTCTCGGCCGGGCCGGGTGAGTGCTGTGCCGTGCCCAGCAAGGCCGCCGCCCTGGCCGGCAGTGGCCAGCCTCAGGCTCCGGTAGCCCCCGAGCCGCCCGCCGACTCGGCCGGCGTCGATCCGCTCGCGGCGAACCACGTGGCGCGGCTCGGTGGTGAACTCTTCGGCCGGCACCTGCTGGCGGTCGAGGCGGCGGGCGTGCTCTTGCTCGTGGCCCTGATCGGCTCGATCGCGATCGTCTCGCGGACGCCCCCCGACGAGCGGGCCGACGCGGCCGCCTGGAGAGCCAACGCATGACTCCCGCCCCGCTCGTCGTCAACGGCCTGGTCGTCGGCGCAATGCTGTTCGCGCTCGGCCTGGTCGGCATCCTCGCCCGCCGCAACCTGATCGTGATGTTCCTCTCGGCGGAGTTGATGCTCCAGGGCGTGTCCGTGTCGCTCGTCTCCTGGAGCCGGCATCACGGCGACTGGGGCGGGCACGTGCTCGTGATCTTCGTGCTCACGGTGGCAGCCTGTGAGGCGGCGATCGCGCTCGTGTTCGTGCTCCAGGCTTTCGCCCGCGCCGGCCGGCTCGACGCGGCCGCCTGGCAGTCGCTCCGCGAGTCGGTCCTGCCCCGCGTGGTCGATCGCGAACTGCCCGCCAGCGACGCGGCCGTCATGGAGTTCCCGCGGCTCACTCCGGCGGGTGTCGAACCCGAGCACGACCCCGACGCCGCCCTCGAGCGCGAGCACGTCTAAGCGGCCCCTCACCCCACCCGCGCCTCGCCGGCAACCAGCAAGCCACTGATTCATGCCCGAACTCGACTCCAAGACGCTGCTCGTCCTCGTGCCGGCCCTGCCGCTCCTGGGCGCCCTTGTGACGGTGGCCCTCGGTCGCCTGCTCGGCCCCCGGGCCCACTGGCCGGCGATTCTCTCGATCGCGGCGGCGGCGCTGGCCGCAGTGACGCTGCTCGTGGGCCTCGGCCGCGAGGTGTTGCTGGTGGAGAAGGCCGCCCAGGGCACGACCATGACGGCCGCCTACGCCGAAGTGCAGACGCTCTGGCAGTGGGCGAGCATCCCCGAGGCCTACACGCCTCCAGCCGGCTCGGCCGCCCTCGACGTGGGCGACGATCTCGCCGCCAAGGCCGCCGGTCGGCCCGCGGCCCTCCCCTTCTCGATTGGGATCGACCTCCGGCTCGACCCGCTCACGGCCGTGATGCTCGCCGTGATCACCTGCGTGGGCCTGCTCGTGGCGATCTACTCGATCGGCTACATGCACGACGACCCGGGCTACCCGCGGTTCTTCGCCCTGGTCGCGGCCTTCGTGTTCTCGATGGCGATGCTCGTGGCGGCGAGCAACTTCCTGCTCGTCTACGTGTTTTGGGAGGCGGTCGGAGCCTGCTCGTACCTCTTGATCGGGTTCTGGTTCCGCAAGCCCGCCGCCGCCGCGGCGGCGAAGAAGGCCTTCCTCGTCAACCGCGTGGGCGACTTCGGCCTGGCGGTGGCCGTGTTTCTCCTCTGGATGACCTACGGCACGCTCAACTTCCACGACACCACGCTCCCCGACGGCTCTCCGCTGCCGGGCATTCTCGGGATGGAGCGGCTGGGTGACCCGTCGGGCTACGTGGCCGGCGCGGTCGGTACGGCGATCTGCCTCTTGTTGCTGCTGGCCGCCTGCGGCAAGAGCGCCCAGATGCCGCTGCACGTCTGGCTTCCCGACGCGATGGAGGGCCCCACCCCGGCCAGCGCCCTGATCCACGCCGCCACGATGGTCACGGCCGGCGTGTATCTCGTGGCCCGCTGCGCGCCCCTCTACGTCGCGTGCCCGGGGGCGCTGACAGTCGTCTCGATCGTGGGGGCCACGACCGCGCTCGTCGCGGCCCTGATCGGCACGGTGCAGAACGACCTCAAGCGGGTGCTCGCCTACTCGACGATCAGCCAACTCGGCTACATGTTCGCGAGTCTCGGCACCGGCACGCTGCTCGGCTTCACCGCGGCGATCTTCCACCTCGTGACCCACGCCTTCTTCAAGGCGCTGCTCTTCCTGGGCGCCGGCTCGGTCATGCACGCCATGGGAGGCGTGATCGACATGCGGCGGTTCGGCGGCCTGCGGCGGGTGATGCCGATCACGGCGGCCACGTTCCTGGTGGGCTCGCTGGCGCTCGCCGGCGTGGCCCCGTTTGCAGGGTTCTTTAGCAAGGACGAGATCCTCGCGGCGATCCACGCCCGCGGCTGGCCCGACGCCCATGCCGAGCACCATGACGCCCCGCACGGCAGCCACGCGAGCCTGCCTGTGCCGTCCGAGATGCCCATGCGGCTGGCCAGCCTGCGGGCGGCCGAATCAGCCGCCGCGTCCGGCAGTGCCGGCGACGCTTCCGGCACGTTCCGGATCCTCTACGGAATGAGCCTGTTCACGGCCTTCCTCACCGCCTTCTACACCTTTCGCGCGGTGTTCATGACCTTCACCGGCCCGACGCGGGTGCCCGACGAAGCCGGCCACCATCATCATGGACAGGCGGGCTCCGCGGCCCATGAGTCGCCCCCGGTGATGACGATCCCGCTCGTGATCCTGGCCGTGGCCGCCACCATCAGCGGCTGGTGGCTGTTCTCCACCCATGCCCTGGCCGACTTCCTCGCGGCCACGCCGTCGCTCGCCGCCAAGAGCGTGGCCGCCACCGCCACACCCCACGCCTTCCACCTCGACCTTGCCCTCCAGGGCTCGTTCGCGGCCGTGGCGGGCATCGTGCTGGCTGCCGTCGGGCACCTCGGCCGCCGCAGCGACGGCCCGCAGATGGAGCGGTTCCTGGGGCCGTTCGAGACGCTCTTCGGCCACAAGTTTTTCCTCGATGAACTCTATGCAGCGGTCGTCGTGAAGCCGCTCGAGTTCCTGGCGCTCGTGGCCGCGTGGTTCGACCGGTTCGTGGTGGACGGCCTGGTCGATGGCGTAGGCCGCCTGCCCCTGGGGCTGGGTGCGATCCTCCGCCGCCTCCAGTCGGGCCTCGTCCAACGGTATGCCGTGGCCGGCGCCATCGGCACGCTC
>CAMCPF010000125.1 GCA_945876515.1 Candidatus Kuenenia stuttgartensis | reverse complement strand
CCGGATCCCACCCCCGTTGACGAGCGCGACCTGCGGGCTGGCAACGCCGAAGTCAGCCGCCTTCACTTGGGCCGTGTGCAGCAACGCGTCGGCGACAAGCGCCCCGAGGTTGGTCTGCCGGGAGCGAATCGTACTGCTGCCGCCTTGCTTGAGCTGCACGCTGGTCGACGCCCGGACGTCGGCAGTCAGGCCCGCGATGAACGTACTCACCGGAGACACCGACTCGCTCTGAACCGTCGCATCAGCGGTCACTCCGTGTGTGGCGTCGACGGAGACGTCGGCCACCCGTTGCGGGCCAGACGACGCGTCGATGCTGAGCGTGCCACCCGTCACCGCGAGAGTCACGCGGCCGAGGTAGCCGTAGTTGCCGCCGGCGGTGACGATCGGTACGGTGCGGCCACCCTTGTCGACGCCGGTGCTGACGAGTGGATACGTGTTCGTGACCCCCGTCAGACTGCCCGATGGAGTGGCCGCGCTGTCGCCCGGAAGCAGGCCCGTGACCGCAACGCTCGCCGGGGCAGACGCGTTATAGACGCTCGCCGGTGCCGGGGCGCCGCTCGTCCGCAGAATCTCGTCGCCCCCGCCGGCGACGATCAGGTCGATCCCTGCGTCGAGATTGGCAACCAGATCGTTGTCGGTCGCCAGCCCCTGAAGGTGCGTGCCGAGGACGATGTGATGGGCGCCGGCCGACTTGAGCGCGGCGATCTGTGCATTGACCGCGGATGCGACCGTGCCGACCGTCACCCCGCCGGGAGACGAGACGAATGCGAGGCTCTCGGTGGTCGCCCCGATGATGCCGATCTTCTTCGTGCCGTCGGCCGTGGTCACGTCCACGAGCTTCGAGGGCGCGATCCGCCCGCCGGCCACGTGAGCCTGAAGCGTCGCTTCACCGGAAAAGTTGAGGTTGGAACTGAGATACGTGGTCGGGTTGGTCGTTTGCGCGTCGCCGATGAACTCGGCCAGCACCGCGGGGCCGAAGTCAAACTCGTGGTTGCCGATGATCGAAGCATCGTAGCCAATCCGGCTGATGGCCAGCGCGTCGTAGAACGTACGGCTGCCAGCGGCGCCCGAGTCGAGGCTCGCCTGAAACTGGGCGCCCGGCAGGAACGTGTCGCCGGCGTAGATCGACACCACGCCATGATTCAAACCCTCGTAGTAGCTGCGGGTCTGGTCGAGCATCGTCTTGAACCGCGCGATGCCGCCGTAGCCCGAGAGCGCGTCGGTGTAGCTCGTGAGCCGCGACTCGCCGTCGTTATTGTGGAGGATCGTGATCGCGTAGTTCTGGGCTGCTGCCGGTCGGCCTGCGAGAAACAGCGTGGCTGCGGCAAGCGCAAGTGGGGAAACTCCACGCCACCGGGAACGGGCACGGACCATGATGCTTGCTCCGGAAGAGGTTGGGACGAGTGCTTGGAACGATCACGCCGACGATCGTTCCGCCAGCACGACGGGGAGCAACATATTCCGGTCTGTACGGAACACCGCGTTCGAATTTCATGAGTCATGAAAAGTAAACATGACGTGCATAAGGCAGGCCGGCCGGCGTGCCTGGCCGGCGGTCATTGATGGTGCACTGACTCACCGTTTCCTAACCTGCCGCAACAGGTGATCGGTCAAATCCGCGACCATCGTCGCCCGCCCATGACCGCCGAGGCGTGATCAACCGCTGCACCGGCGCCGACGGAAAGTCTGCGGCCGATTTCCGTGGCGGCCTCGTCGTCTCAGCAGCAGCCGGTGCCGCCCACGCCGCATTTTTCGGGCGCCAGGCAGGCGGTGTGCTTCGTGCCCAGATAGAAGAGCAGCCCGGCTGGCGTCACCTCGAACCCGCCGACCGGGTATTGCGAGATCGCCGCCGCCTCGTACTCCACCTCGACCGGCAGATCATCCCCCTTCAGCACCGTCCGGGCGACCTCCATGATGACGTTCAGCTTGGAGGCCTCCAGCCGGTGCTCGGTGTCGTCGGCCACCCAGATCTGGAGCAGGCAGGAGGTCGCCGAGCGGATGGTGCCGCCGCAGTCGATGAAGTCCTTCTGCACTCGCCCGACTTCCGTGATGTGGTAGTGGGCCGGCACGAACGACTTGTCGGGCAGCATCCAGTGCATCTTCGCGCCGGGATGAGCGGCCAACGCCGCCTGAAACTCTCGCACGTTCATGGCTTCACCTCTGAGCAGGGTTGTCGAGCGACGCCAGCAGTTCCCGCACCTTCATTTCGATCAGATCCCTCACCCCCCGAAACTCGTCCGGCGACATCTCGCGGGGATCCGGAATCCGCCAGTCCTCGCGTTGCCTGGCGATCACGAGCGGGCATTCGTCGCCACACCCCATCGTCACCGCCACATCGACAGGCGTGCCGTTGAACTCGTCCAGCCCCTTGGAGGCGTGGGAGGTCAGGTCATACCCCAGTTCCCGCATCGCCTCGACCGCCTTGGGGTTGATCCGGCCCGAGGGCCGTGACCCCGCGCTCGCGACCTGCACGCGCTCCCCGCCATGCATCCGCGCGAAGGCTTCGGCCATCTGGCTGCGATTGGAGTTCTCGACGCAGACGAACAGGATGGTCTTCATGCTCACGCCTCGATGGTTGGCGAACCACGCCTCGCCCCGGACTGAAGACATTTGGAGAGCGGCACGCCCGCCAGGGCCCCGGCGATCGGCCCGACAACATAGACCCACAGCGAGGCAGTCTGCTGCGCTACGACCGCGGGTGCCAGGGAGCGGGCTGGGTTCATCGACGCCCCGCTGATCGGACCGGCGAACAGGGCTTCGAGAGCGATCACGCCGCCCACCACGACTCCCCCCATGAGTTTTGACTCCGGGCCGCCGCCCGCCAGCATCAAGATGACGACCATCAGCATCAGCGTCAGCAGCGTCTCGAGGACGAGCGACTGGGCCGCACTGCCGGCGGGCAGCGTGGCCCCGAGGGTCACACTCTCCGGGAAGAGCAGTCGCAACGCCGCGCTGGCCACGAACGCACCGCCGCACTGGCTGGCGATGTACGGCAGCACCTGGCCCCGCTCGAAGCGGCCCGCGGCCCACAGTCCGAGCGTCACGGCCGGATTGATGTGGCACCCCGAGAGGTCGCCGAGGGCATAGATGAGCGCCATCACCACCAAGCCGAACGTGAGCGCCACGCCCACGTGGGAGACTGTGCCCCCGGTGACTTCGTTGACGACGACCGCGCCCGTTCCCGCGAACACGAGACAGAAGGTCCCGAAGGCTTCCGCGCCGAGGCGGGAGAACGTGCTGGGCTCGTGCATCGACTTCTTCGACTCCGGACAGCGGCACCCGCGCCGCCGGCTCGCCATCGTATCGCCCCACACCGCATACTGACAGCCACACGCCGCCTGCGGCCTTCGCCTCGCTGACCGCCGATCACGCCATGCCGATCACGCCATGAAGCCCACCCGCCTCCTCGACCGGTCCGTCACGCCTGACGGCACGCCCCTCACGCTCCACGAGCACGATGGCGTCCTCTCGATCCGGGTGGGGGGCATCGAACTCATGTCCACGCGACAGCACTACTCGGAGGAGCGGATGGCCGAACTGGCCTGCGCCGATCTCGGCGACCGCAAGCGGGCCGCGGTGCTGATCGGCGGCCTCGGCCTCGGCTTCACGCTCCGCGAAACGCTGCGCCACGTCGCCGCCGACGCGACGGTCGTGGTGGCCGAACTCGTGCCCGCGGTGATCGCCTGGAACCGCAATCCCGACTACCACCTCGCGGCCGACGTGATCGACGACCCGCGGGTCAAGATCGTCGGCGGCGACGTGGCCGAGGTGCTGGCCGAGAGCCGCGGCCGGTTCGATCGGATCATGCTCGACGTGGACAACGGCGCCAGCAGCCTCACGGCGGCCGGCAACGACGGCCTCTACGGGATGAACGGCCTGGGAGCCGCCCGGGCGGCGCTCAAGCCGGGCGGCCGCCTGGCCGTCTGGTCGGCCGGCCCCGATCACCGGTTCGTGGCCCGCATGGAGGAGGCGGGCTTTGACGTCGACGTCGTGAAGGCCCGCACGCACCCGACCGGAGGAAGTTGGAACTCGATCTTCGTCGGCACGCGGGCCTGAGCCCCGCTCAGCCGGCCCCGGCGCCGTCGCCCCCCTCGAGGGCCTCCCAGCGGGCAAAGGCCTCGGCGAGCCGCGATTCGAGGTCGCGGAGCCTCGCCTGGTCACGGGCGAGCACGTCGCCCGCCTGGCGAAAATAGCCGGGCTCCGCCATTACCGCGTGCAGCGCGGCCGTCTCGGTCTCGAGCGTTTCGATCACGGCCGGCAGGCTCTCGAGCTCCCGCTGCTCCTTGAAGGAGCGTTTTTACTTGGGGGCGTCTGCCGCGGAAGGCGGCGTGGCCGCAGCTGCCCCCTGCGGCACCCGTGCCGCCATGGTCACCGGCACCGCGGGCCGCTGCCGCACCCAGTCGGTGTAGCCGCCCACGTATTCCTTCACGGCGAAGGCCCCGCCCTGCCCCGTCGGCTCGAACACGAGCGTGCTCGTCACCACGTTGTCGAGAAATGAGCGGTCGTGGCTCACCACGAGCACGGTGCCGGCGAAGTCCACCAGCCGCTCCTCCAGCATCTCGAGCGTCTCCGCGTCGAGGTCGTTGGTGGGCTCGTCGAGCACGATCAGGTTGGCCGGCTTGGCGAACAGCCGGGCCAGCAGGACGCGGTTCCGCTCACCCCCCGAGAGAAACTTCACCAGTGTGCGGGTCCGGTCGGGCGTGAACAGGAAATCCTGCAGGTAGCCCACCACGTGCCGCGGCTGGCCGCCGATCTGCACCGTCTCGTAGCCGTCGGCCACGTTGTCGGCCACGGTCTTCTCATCGTCGAGCTGGTCGCGGAGCTGGTCGAAGAAGGCGATCCGGAGGTTGGTGCCGAGCCGCACCGAGCCCGTGGCCGGAGCAAGCTCGCCGAGCAGCAGTCGCAGGAGCGTGGTCTTGCCGGAGCCGTTGGGGCCGACGATCCCGATCCGGTCGCCCCGCATCACGGAGGTTGAGAGGTCGCGGATGATCGGCCGCTCACCCCGCAGAAACGACACGCCTTCGACCGCCGCCACGAGCGCCCCGCTCCGCTCCGCCTCCTGAATCTCGAGCTTCACCCGGCCCACGGCGTTACGACGCTGGCCGCGTTCGCGCCGCATCGCCTCCAGCGCTCGCACCCGCCCCTCGTTGCGGGTCCGGCGGGCCTTGATGCCGGTGCGGATCCAGACCTCCTCCTGGGCGAGCTTCTTGTCGAAGAGGGCGTTCTGCTTCTCCTCGGCGGCCAGCGACTCTTCCTTCCGCACCAGGAAGGTGTCGTAGTCACACGACCAGTCGAAGATCCGCCCGCGGTCGATCTCCAGGATCCGGTCGGCCATCCGGCGGAGGAAGGTGCGATCGTGGGTGACGAACATGAGCGTGCCCCGCCAGCGCCCCAGAAACCCTTCCAGCCACTCGACTGCCTCGATGTCGAGGTGGTTCGTGGGCTCGTCGAGCAGGAGCAGATCGGGCTGCCCGACCACCGCCCGCGCGAGCAGCACCCGCCGCTTCAGCCCCGCCGAGAGGCCCTCGAAGGCCGCGGCCCCGTCGAGCTCCATCCGCGAGAGGATCTGCGTTACGGCCTGCTCCCCCTGCCAGGCTGTCTCGGGGGCCGCCGCCGGCAGGCCGGTGGCGACGATCGCCCGCACGATTCCCGCGAGGTCCTGCGGCACGTCCTGCTGCAGGAGCGCGACGGTCGCGCCGGGCGCAAACTCCACGCTTCCGGCATCGGGCTGGATTCCGCCGGCCAGTAGCCGCATCAGCGAGGTCTTGCCGGCGCCATTGCGGCCGAGCAGGCCGACCCGCTGCCCAGCCTCGACGTGGCAGGTCACGTCGTCGAGCAGCGGCGGCCCGCGGAACCGCAGCGACAGGTTGCGAATGGTGACGAGCGGCATCGTGTCGCCGCCATCATATCGCCCACGGCCGTGGGCGTCGTGCGTCAAACGCCGGTCAGCGGCCCGGCGCGGGTGGCCTCACTCCGGCAGGTGAAAGAAGCCGATGGCCAGAATGAGGTAGACGCCCAGCAGCAGGAAACCCTCGAACCAGTTCGCCTTGCCGTCGATGATGAGCTCGCGCGTGATGATCGTGGCGAGCACGATCGCTACCACCTCGAAGGGCGTGAACGCCAGATCCATCTGCTGCCCCAGCACCTGCCCGGCAAAGACGAGCAGCGGGGCGACGAGCAGCACGAGCTGGATCGTGGAACCGACCGTGGCCGCGAGTACGAGCGACGGCTTGCCCCGCCGCGCGAAGTGGATCCCCGACAGCACCTCGCCGAGGCTGCCCGCGCCGCCCAGCAGCACGAGCCCGCTGAAGGTGTTGGAGAGCCCCAGACTGCGGGCCGTCGGTTCAAGCGCGTGGCAGAGCACCTCGGTCACCAGCCCGAGGGTGCCGGCCGACACGACGAGGGTCACCAGGCTCCGCCAGACGGGCGTGGTCACATGCTCGGGGTCGAAGGGCTGGTCCTCCGGCAGGCTCGTGCCGCCGCCACCCCCGACCAGGGTGACGACGACGTTCATCACGTACATCCCGATCAGCACGAACGACATTTCGAACGACAGGTCGCGGGTCCCCTCCGGCGTGCCGATGCTGAACATGGCCGGCACGATGAAGCAGAACGCACAGATCATCAGCATCGAGGCGTTCACCGCCAGCCGAGTGGGATCGAACCGCTGCTCGCCGTGACGCAGGCCGCCTACGATCAGGGCCACTCCGAGGCTGAGGAGGAGGTTGGCGAGGATCGCGCCGGTGAGCGATGCCTTGACCACCTCCACGAGCCCGTTGGCCAGGGCGACGCCTCCGATGATCAACTCCGGGAGATTGTTGAGCGTGGAGTTGAGCAGGCCGCCCAGGGTCGGGCCGAGTTTGGCCGCGAGCCGCTCGGTCGAGTCGCCGATCAGGCCCACCAGCGGCACGATCGAGACCAGTGCCGCCAAAAAAACGGCGAAGGGCGACGCCTCCTGCCATGCCAGTCCCAGGGCGAGCGGGATCGCGACGAGGAGCACTCGGCTTGTCATGCGAAACTCCGGCTTGGCCCGCCGCCGATCCAGGGCGAGATGACGCCGGCGGAGGTGGCCGCCTCTGCGCGGCGGTTTGGGCCGGAGCCCGCAGCCGGAGCCCTCGCAAGCCGCGACACTCCCCCGCCCGTCAGGCTTCCGTCTCGGCTTCGCGGCCGAGTTCCTGGTCGATCAGGATCAGGCCATGCCCGTCGCCACCGACGAGCATCAGCCGGTCGTGCACATCATCGGCCTCGGCCGTGTCGGCGATCTGCTGCGGCACGAACTGCGTCAGAAAACTGTGCGTCAGGTGGTCCTTGTGCTTGTCGGCCAGATCGATCAGGTCGCTCATCCGCTGGAGCAGCACGTGCTCCTGCGTGCGGACCATGTCGAAGGCTGCAATCGGGCTGTCCCACTCGCAGGTCGGGGCCTCGATGGTGCCGAACTTCGCCTGGTAGTCACGATCATTGAGGTAATCGACGAACAGGTTCATGTGCGTAAGTTCGCCATGTGCCTCGCCCCGAAACCACGAGGCCATGCCGGTCAGGCCGCGGACGTTGGCCCACGAGGCGAGCGAAAAGTAGAGGAAGGCCGCCGAGGCCTCGATCTTGATCTGCTCGTTGAGGGCTTCGGCCACTTGGTTGTCGAGGGACTTGCGGAAACTCACGGCTGGATCTCCTGGAGATGATCGGGCAGGACGGCGCGGCATGGCTGAAAGCCCACCGACCAGTTCGGCCGGATCCCGCTTCGCCTATTCTAGCGGCTACGAGGCGTGGCGGTAAGTCGGCCGCGTGCGGCTGCCCGCCGGGCTGGACGATACGGCCTCCGGGGAGGTCCCGGCGGCGGCGCGTGGTGTGTCTCCGGTCGGGGCTACGCCCCGCCCTCCGACTGACCTGCCCCCAGGAATGGAACCAGTGTCTATCACCAGGGTAGACCTGCCAAGTGATCGCCCCTGTCCGCTCGGTGAGGCGTACCCGAACCGAGCGGACAGGGGCGGCTCGACTCCGGGGCCGGGGGTCGGTACCCCAACGAGCTGTGCGGGCGGACGGTGTTGTAGGCCTTCCGCCAGCGCTCGATCAGCACCTTCGCCTCCAGCAGCGTGTCGAACAACTC
>CAMCPF010000124.1 GCA_945876515.1 Candidatus Kuenenia stuttgartensis | reverse complement strand
CGACGCGGTGCGGCCGCACGGCGCTGGCCTACACCTTCGCCGGGCCGGTCAAACTCAAGAACGCCCGCCACGCCACCGACCAGGCGCCGCTCGAGGCAGGCTGCCCGTGCATCGCCTGCCGCCACAGCCGCAGCTATCTGCGGCACCTGTTCCAGGCCGGGGAGATGCTCGGGCCCGTGCTGACGTCGATCCACAACCTCACCTTCTACCAGCGGCTCGTCACGCAGCTTCGTAAGGCGATCGTGGCCGGCCGGTTCGCCGAGACCGCCCGCGGCCTCACGGTCGCCTGGGGCACAGCCGGGCAGGCGGAGGCCGACGAAGGCTGAAGAGGTGCCGCCACAGCCGTGGCCGGCGCGGACGACTTGTCCGCCACTCGCGGCTGCCACTACATTCTGGGGCTTCCTTCACCTTCCGGCTCTCGGGCCGCCCCCGTGTTGCTCCCCATGCCGCTCCCGGTTGTGCCCGTCGTGACGCCCCCACTGACGGCCAGCGTCTGCCTGGCCCAGGCCGCCGCGCCGCCGGCCGAGCGACCGCCCTTGCCGTTTCAGCTGCTGCCGCTGGTGGCAATCGCGGCGGCGGCCTACCTGCTCCTGTTTCGACCTGAGCGGGAGCGGCTGCGCAAGCAGCAGTCGATGCTGGCGGGCCTGAAGAAGAACGACCGCGTGGTCACCTCGTCGGGCATCTACGGAACCGTCGCGTCGGTCGATGCGGGCGTTGACAAGGTCGTCCTCCGGGTGGACGAATCGGCGAACGTCAAGCTCACGGTCACGGTCGCGAGCATCGCCCGGATCCTGGGCGACGGCGGCGAGGCTGGCGAATCCAAACCCTCCTGACGGCCGCCGCGCCGCTCGTCTTCAATCCAATCTGTTTCGAGAGCTTTCATGAATATCGTGTCATCTGTCGTCGCCCTGTTTGCCGTGGCCGGTGAAGCGGCCGCTGCGGCCGTCCCGGCTGGCCCGGCCTGGTGGCAGGCTCCAGGAGCTGGCTGGCTGATCGCCTTGGCGGTGGTGGCGGGCGCTACGGTGCTCGCCTGGATGATCGCCAAGGGCTTGCGGATGCCCGACATGTGGGGGCGAATTGCAGCGGTGCTGATCGCGCTCGCCGGCGGCGCCACGATCTGCTGGCTGGGCTGGCCGCCGCGGCTGGGCATCGATCTTAAGGGAGGCCTGATCCTGGTCTACGAAGTGGCGGCGGGCAGGCAGGCGCAGACCCGTGTCGACGACGCCGTCGCGGGGATCGAGCGGATCCTCGCCTCGCAGGACGGCGAATCCGCCACGCTTGAGCGGAAGGGTGCGGGCCGGGTGAATGTCCGGCTTGCGGGCAAGGACGCGGCGGCCCGCGAGGCCTTCCTGGCGTCGATGAAGGAGGCCACGTTCGATCGCGTGTCGGTCAAGGAGGTGGGCCGAACCGAGGGCGCCGAAGCGCTCGATGTCAGCTACGAACTCGCCCCGCAGTCGTCTCCCGTGCCGATGGACAAGCTCGTGGCCGCCGTCAGCCGCCGGGTCAATCCGGGCGGGCAGAAGGAGGTCACCGTCCGGCAGTTCGGCCTCGACCAGATCGAGGTGATCTTGCCGGAGGTCGAACAGTCGGAGGTCGATCAGATCAAGAAGATCATCTCGAGCGCCGGCGTGCTCGAGTTTCGGATCGTGGCCAATCGGGCCGACCCGCGGCACCGCACCGCGATCACTCAGGCCGAGGGCTTCCGGGGCAAGACCGTGCGGATCCAGGGGGAGCCGGCCGCCCGCTGGGTGCGGATCGATCCGGCCAAGATGCCCGTCGACACGTCGATGGTCACCCGCAATGCGGCCGACGGCGGGGTCGAGGTGCTGGTGATGCTCGATCGGTTCAACGTCACGGGCGGTGACCTCAGCCGCGTCAGTCCTGACATCGACGACGCGTCGCTCGCTCCCTGTGTCAGCTTCCTGCTCAACTCGCGTGGCGCCGCCAAGTTTGGCGTGCTCACCAGCCGCAACCTGCCCGACCCGGCCAACGGCCTGACGAGCCGGCTCGGCATTCTGCTCGACGACCTGCTCCAGTCGGCCCCGGTGATCCGCAGCACGATCAGCTCCAGCGGCCAGATCACCGGCAACTTCGACCAGCGGGAGGTGGACGAGATCGTCGAGATCCTCAACGCCGGCAGCCTGCCGGCGGCGCTCGAGCGGGAGCCGATCAGCGAGCAGCGGATCAGCGCCCAGCTCGGCGACGACACGATCCGCAGTGCCGGCCAGGCCATGCTCGTCGCGACGATCGTCGTGCTCACCTTCATGCTCGCCTACTACCGGTTCTCGGGGCTGGTGGCCGACCTGGCCGTGCTGATGAACATCGTGCTGGTGGTGGCCTTGATGATCTCGTTCAAGGTCGCCTTCACGCTCGCCGGCCTGGCCGGGCTCGTGCTCTCCGTGGGCATGGCCGTGGATGCCAACGTCTTGATCTACGAGCGGATGCGGGAGGAACTCGACCGCGGGGCGGCGGTGCGGATGGCGATCCGCAACGGCTTCCAGCGGGCCTTCTCCACCATCATCGATTCGAACCTCACTACCCTGATCACGGGCGTGGTGCTGTTCGCGATCGGCACCGACCAGCTCAAGGGTTTCGCGATCACGCTGATCCTCGGGCTGACGCTCAACCTGTTCACGGCGGTGTTCTGCTCCCGGGTGGTGTTCGACCTGGCCGAGCGGTCGCGGTGGCTCCGCAGCCTGTCGATGGGCCGGATCCTGAGCGCCACAAGCCTGCAGTTCGTCCGCTGGGCGCCGGTGGCGGCAGCCGTCTCGCTGGCGATCATCGCCGCCGGCGCCGCGGCGGCTGCCCGCCGGGGGACGGAGCTCTTCGACATCGACTTCACCGGCGGCACGAGCGTGCAGGTGGAGCTGAAGGAGGGGCAGGAGCTGCCGATCGCCGAGGTGCGGAAGCTCGTGGGCTCGAAGCTCGAGTCGGCGACGGTCAGCGGCGTGGCCGTGGCCGATGTGGCGGTCGGCCGCCGGTTCAAGATCGACACTTCCAACCAGGATGAGCAGCAGGTGGAGCGGCTTCTCCAGGAGGCCTTCCCCGGCCGGCTGGCCACGTATTCGATGCAGGTGGGCGTGATCGGCCCGGGGCCGGACGCGGCCAGGGCCGCCGAGGCCAAGCCGGGTGAGCCGGCGCCGCTGGTCACGAGTGTGCCGCTCACCTTTCCGGACCGGATCACCGGCCCCGCGCTGACGGCGAAGCTCCAGGAGACGCTGGCCGCCCTGTCGGCAGCCGACGCGGAGTTCGACCTCCGGCCATCCGACGGCAGCGGCGACGACGAGGCTCGGCTGTCGGCCGCCCAGCCACAGCGGCTCTGGATCCTCTCCACGTCGCTCGACTCCGAGACGACCCGCAAGGTGGTCGCTCGGATGGCCGAGGAGTTGGCGGAGACTCCGGCCTACCTGTCGGCCAACGCCATCGGCGGGAAGGTGGCGGGCAACACCCGAGTGACCGCCGTCTACGCCCTGCTCGCCAGCCTGGCCTTGATCGTGCTCTATGTCTGGGTTCGATTCCAAAACGTGGCCTTCGGGGTCGCGGCCGTGGTGGCCCTGATCCACGACGTGCTCGTGGCGCTGGCGGCCCTGGCACTGAGCCGGTTCGTCGCGCCCTTCATGGGCTGGGCGCTGGTGGATGAGTTCCGGATCAGTCTCGACGTGGTGGCTGCCTTGCTGACGATCGTGGGCTTCTCGATCAACGACACGATCGTGATCTTCGACCGGCTCCGCGAGCTCCGCGGCAAGGCGAAGTTCGTGACGCAAGAGATGGTCGATCGGGCGGTGAACCAGACCCTGAGCCGCACGATCCTCACCTCCGGCACGGCGCTCCTGGCGGTGTTGGTGCTCTATCTTCTGGGTGGCCCGGGCATCCACGCCTTCGCCTTCACGATGCTCGTCGGCGTGATCACGGGCACCTACAGCACGGTCTACATCGCCGCCCCGCTCGTGGTCTGGCTGCAGTACCGCCTGGGCGGGGCGACCGTGGCCGAGCGGGCGGTACCGCAGCCGGCGTGACGGCCGCCTGTGAATCTGCGCGGGTTGCGAAGACGCTGCGGAGGCTGAGGGCGGCAGCGGTTAGGGTGCCGGTCGGCGTGCCGGCTTTGACCGGGAACCCCCGCGGCGGGCCGCCGCCGTCCGCGGCGGGTGGCATGGTTGGGATGCGGCTCGGCTCCACTTGCGTGGCGTTCCCGGAGACCATGCCGCCCGGAGGATGGTCGTGGACGGATTCGCGCGGACGCTCCGCTTGATCTTCGGCCTCGCCATGCTGGCCGCCGGAACGATGCTCGCCGCCCCCGCCGCTCTCACGGTGGCCAAATGGTGGCGCGAGGCTCCGCAGGCTCCTGCAGCAATGGCCTTTGCGCAGGCGTTGCCGCCCGGGCTGCCCCCGGCGCCGCAGCAGCCGGCCGCATGGCCCGCTCCGTCCGAGCCCGGTCCCGATGGGTCGGCGGCCGTGGCATGGTCTTCCCCGGCGGTGGCTTCCCCGCCGTTGGTCCGGTCGGACTATCGCCCGCCGGAGCCCCCAGCGCCGCTGCCGCCCGCGTCGATTGGGGTGGCCGGGCCAGGGCCGGACCTCTCCGCCGCGTACCGCTCGACGCTCGCCGTGCCGCCTCCGCCCCTGATCGACGGCCAGCGGCCACCGCCCGTCGCAGTCGGCTGGACGGCCCGCTTCAGCAGGGACGTGCAGCAGCGCCGCGACCTGCAGCCCCCGCCGGCGGCCACGTACCGCGTCCGCGACGGGGATGATCTGACCGGGATTGCCTCGCGGTTCTACGGCACTCCGGCGGCCGCCGCACTCATCTGGCAGGCCAACCGCGGCCTGCTCGCGGACCCTGCGGTGTTGCCGATCGGTGTCGAGTTGGCATTGCCGCGGCCGGATGCGGCAGGGCGGCAGGGCGTGTCGATCGATCCCGCGCTCGGTCAGCCGCCGCAGCCCGCGTCGCATCCGAGCCCGCCACCCGACGATCCCTGGCTCAATGCCGCCTCATGAACCTCAGCGGCCGGCCACGGTCTGGATGAAGGCCAGGATCAACTTGGCGGGATCGGGCTGACGCGGGTCTGGCGCGCGGGCCGCCGCCAGCTTGTCACCGGTGAGCTTGCCACCGAGCTTGAGGAACAAAGCCGACGCCTCGCTGTCCTTGGCGGGGGACGTGTTGCGGCGGGCCTCGGCGTCGTACTTCTGGCTGTCGTACCAGCCGCTGGGGCGGGCTCGCTTCAACTGGTCGAACACCTTGGAGGCGTCGCGGTCTTCGCCGCCGCCGATGATCATGATCGGCAGGCTCGACTTGAGCGGCTCCACGGCGAGCGGCTTGGCGACGGAAAATCCCTTGGTCACGAAGGGCGGGTCGATCATCACCAGCCCGCGAACCTGGCCTCCCTGCGGCCCGCTGGCGATCGGCGGCCAGGCGGCGTCCAGGGCGGTCCAGGTCGCCCCCACGGTCGCCCCGAGGCCGGACCCGACGACGAACAGCTTGTCGAGATCGAGGGCGGCCTGGTCCGCCTGCTGCTTGATCCAGTTTCGCACCACCTCGACATCCCCACGCGTTGCCGACTGTTCCCGCAGACGGCCGCCGCCGGTGGCCGCCATCGCGGCGAAGTCACCGCTCTTGAGCAGGCTCGCCTGGCCGCCCGCGCCGGCGGCGCGGGCGAGTTTGGGGATCGGGCTCTTGCCATGGCCGCGGAGGTCCGGTGCCACCACGGTGCAGCCTCCCTCCTGGAGCGTCTTGGCCAGCGGTTCGACCGTCTCGTGTGAGCCGCCGAGGTCATGGAGAAGCACCACGGTCGCCAGCGGGTCGGTGTCGGCGGCCACGCGGTAGACCCAGGCCCCGACCTCGACACCGTCGGTCGTCTGCAGGGTGATCGCCTCGGGTTCCGGGGGCGGCTCCTTGTCTCCGTCCTTGGCTGCCGGCTCGGCGGCCGCGCAGGCGACGCCCAGGCATGCTGTGGCGACCGCGGCGAAGCCGTGACGCAAAAAGCCATTCCGGAGGGGGGGCAGGGTGAGGGCGGTCCGCATGACGACGCTCCGGCGGTGAAAAACCTCGGTTTCGGTGGGGGCCGGTGTGGCCTCGGGAATAGATTATCCGCCTGGAAGCGAAGAATTCCACGCCGGACCCGATGGCGGGGGCAGGCACGGTGGCGGTATGATTTTGGCAGCGGGATTTGGCCGGTCAGACGCAGCGAGGTCGTAGCAATGGGCATGTTGGAGAGTGCACGCCGTCGGCTCCAGGAGTTCACGGGCGAGGACGAGACGCCGCTCGATGGCGACACCCCGGCCTGGGCCGTCAGCCTGGTGATTCACGTCGCCGTGCTGGTCACTCTGGCCGTCGCGGGCTTGAGCACCGTGGCGCCCACCCCCAAGCCGATCACCGTGATCGAGACGCCCATCGAGGAGGAGCAGGACATCCTCGAGATTCCGCGGGAGGTCACTCTGGACCAACTGGTCGAGGTCGATCCCGGCGCCCAGAGTGACGCCGGCTTCGAGTCGGCCGAGTCGCTCGCGCAGGAGGTGGCGGAAGTTTCGGTCGTGGCGGTCGAGATGCCCGATCTGGTCAGCGATGACATGACGATTGAACCGCTGGACGTGGTCTCGACGGGCCTGAACTACGACGAGAATCTCACGGTCAAGGGGGCGTCCGGCGTCGGCGAGACCGGGGCCAGCGGTGCGGTCGATCGGCTCACGCTCGAGATCGCCGCCTCCCTCGAGCAGCGGTCCACCGTCGTGTGCTGGGTGTTCGACCAGTCGGTGAGCCTCTCCGGCCAGCGGCAGGAGATCGCCTCGCGCCTCGAGCGGGTGTTCGACGAACTCGGCCTCACCTCCACGGCGCAGGCCAACGAACTCCTCAACCTCGTCTACGCCTACGGCAAGCAGGTGACGCCGGTGATCGACAAGCCGACGCGGGACGTCGGCGAGGTGGTAGCGGCGATCAACCGGATCCCGGTCGATGAGTCCGGCATGGAGAACACGTTCACGGCGATCGCCGAGGCGGCCAAGAAGGCCAAGCAGGTCCGGTTGTCCGGGGCCGACCGTCGTAACGTGATGATCATCACCTTCACCGACGAGGTGGGCAACGATCAAAAGTACGCCGATTCGGTCGCCACGTTTTGCCGGGCCCAGGCCATGCGGGTGTTCGTGGTCGGGGTTCCCGCACCATTCGGCCGGACCGAGGTGAAGATGAAGTTCGTGGAGTTCGACCCGAAGTACGCCGCCGACGAGCAGTGGGCGGTGGTCGAGCAAGGTCCCGAGTCGCTCTATTCGGAGTTCGTCAACGTGCGGCCGAAGAACTCGCCCGACGAGCCGATCGACTCGGGCTTCGGGCCCTTCAGCCTTTCGAAGTTGTGTGCCGAGACCGGGGGCATCTACTTTGCCGTGCACGCCAACCGGGGGGCGCGAGGCCGCGTCAGCGACTCGGCCACCGCTGCGATGTCGTCGCAGTTGCGATACTTCTTCGACCCCAAGGTGATGCGGGACTATCGGCCCGATTACCTGCCGCAGGCCCAGATCGACAAGATGCTGGCCGCCAACAAGGCCAAGGCGGCGCTGGTGGCGGCGGCAAGGGCGGCCCAGGTCAGCCCGATGGATGCCCCGACGATGGTGTTCCCACGTGAGGACGACGGGAAACTCGCCCTCCTGCTCGGCGAGGCCCAAAAGAAGGCCGCCGTGCTCGAACCCAAGATCGACGCCTTGTATGGGACGCTGGCCACTGGCGTGCCCGATCGGGCGAAGATCGCGGCTGAGGAGAAGCGGTGGCAGGCCGGCTTCGATCTCGCCCTGGGGCGGGTGCTGGCGCTCAAGGTGCGGACGAACTCCTATAACATCATGCTGGCCCAGGCGAAGTCGGGCATGAAGTTCAAGAACCCCAAGAACGACACTTGGACGCTGAAGCCGAGCGACGACGTGTCTCAGGTGGGGTCGCAGACGGAGCGGTTGGCCAAGCAGGCCGACGAGGTGCTCCGGCGGGTGGTAGCCGAGCGCCCGGGCACTCCTTCAGCGGCTTCAGATTCGGCCTGTATGACTTCGACCCAGCTCAGCTGGGATGCTGCGCTGTATGGGGGCGCGTGGGTCGCTCACGGACGGGCTGCCGTGCAGTGGGCACTGAGCTCTGAACACCTCTCATCTGATCGAACAGCGGGC